>DATESK010000001.1:0-16375 GCA_035270865.1 Clostridia bacterium
TAAGCGGAAAAAAAATATTGAAACATTGCCTAAAGAATAGTTTTTGGTCGGGCAAACAAAAATTAAAACACAACATATAGTTTAATAAAAATTTTTCAAATTTGTACTTTACGCACGCACGCGCGTGTGTTATTCTTGTTAATACTCACCCCATTCAATGGCATACAGTGATAATATAAAGGTACACTCTCACAATGATTTTCAAATTTTCAAGCGATTTTTTAATGGATACATTTATGCTGGTGGACAACAAATTCATCATCGAGTATTTACCTTACGCTAAAGATATAGAAATACGGGTTTATCTTTACGGGCTTTACCTTTGCAGCAATCCTGCCGAGCCCAACACTCTTGATGATATGACACGGGCTTTGGACATTTCAGAAGATAATGTGCTTGAAATTTATTCCTACTGGGCAGAATGCGGATTGGTTAAAATTCTTTCCACCTCACCGCTTGAGGTTCAATACCTTTCGATGAAACGCGGAAATCAACCTCCACGCAAATTTAAGGCTGAAAAATACAGCGATTTTAATCTTCAGCTTCAGGGACTTTTTCCTAATCGCCAAATACTTCCTAACGAATACAACGAATATTATATGTTCCTTGAGGTCTACAAAATCGAGCAAAATGCGCTTATTATGATTGCTCAATATTGTATACACCAAAAGGGCGCGGCAGTACGCTATCCTTACATAATCGCGGTCGCAAAAGATTGGGCAAACAACGGTGTCAAAACAGTTGCCGATGTTGAAGAAAAACTGCTTGAGTACGAAGCGCAGACCGACAGTATGCGCCAGTTGCTCAAAGCTTTGGGACGCAAGGGCGGAGCGGATTTGGAAGAACAACAAATGTTGCTTAAGTGGACAAAGAATTGGGGTTACGAACTCAACGCCGTTATATTTGCCGCTAAACTGCTAAAGAATAAGACCTTTAAGCGTTTGGATACCCAACTTGACGATTACTACCGCAAAAACATCTTCACAGAACCCGAAATGAAAGATTACGAAGAACATTGCACAAAACTTAGAGAACTTGCAATAAAGATAAATAAAACGATAGGCGTTTTCTATGAGAGCCTTGACCACATTATAGAAGTCTACACTATTCCTTGGACAGAAAAAGGTTTCGACGAGGAAGCGTTAAGCGCAATAGCGCACTACTGCTTTTTAGGCGGAGTGAAAACACTTGACGGCGTGAACTCGTATGTAAATTTTTACTTCAAAAAAGGACTTCTCACCAAGGAAAGCATCGACCAATTTATCGCAATTCAGCTTGCTAACGATGAAGTCATAAAGAAAATCATTGAAACTGCAGGTCGCATTCGCGCCGTAACAAACAACGACCGTGAAAGCTATAAACTTTGGAACATAACTTGGGGATTTGCAAACGAAATAATACTTTATGCCGCATCGCTTTGCGCCCTTAAGACCTACCCTATTCCCGCCATAACCCAGCTTTTGCAAAGTTGGAATTCTCAAAATGTAAAAACTATTGATCAGGCAAAAGCTTTAGACGGAAATTCTACTCAATATGCGAAGCCTACATCTCAATCGTTCGTATCGCGCGACTACACAAAGAGCGACCTTACTTCCATTTTTGCCGATAACGATATATTCAGCAACGATAAATAGAATATTCAAGTGCTTTATAATGAAATGTTTGAAGTTGCGAAACGATAGTTTGGTGAAAAATAAAGGTTGTAAGTAAATAGTTTGAATGTCAAAAAATAAAGCAAAATGAAAAAGAAAATTTATTCAAAAATCTTTAATGACCTTGCCGCCATTCGCGCAAGAAATGAAGCTGTCGCAAAGAACACTGCTGACAGCGCGTTTTCCATATCAGAAATAAATGAATGCGATACTGCAATGCGTCTTAACAGTTTTGCGCTTATTAAGGCGGAAATGGAGAACAAAGATACCGCCGAACTAAAAGCCAAAGAAGAAGAATTGACGGCGAAGCTTGAAAGTCTTTTGAATAAATACGGCTACAAGTCAACTGATTTTGAACCAGTGCACAGCTGTTCAAAATGCTCTGACACAGGTCGAATTGGTAACTTGTTTTGTTCGTGCTTTAATACACGCTACATCGATGAGGTAAAACGCGCCGCTAATTTAGAAATTTCTGCACCGTTTACTTTTAACGATTGCGATTTTTCACGCATATCAAATGAAAATCAAAAGAAGTTTTTGGAAGAGACCTACAAAAAAGCAAAGACTTATTGCAAAATGTTCTCTACCCAAAAGACGCAAAATATGCTGCTAACTGGCGCAACAGGCACTGGCAAAACCTGCGTAGCATCCGCCATTGCAAACGAACTTGTTAATCGTGGCATAACCGTGATATTCGTGTCGGCGTTTGAGCTTTTGCAAAAGATGAAAGAGTGCCATTTCGCACTTCCCGAAGACCGCGACCTCTATCTTGAAGACTATATGAGCGTGGATTTACTCATTATTGACGACTTGGGTGTGGAACAAATTCTGCGCAATATTACTTGCGAATATTTGCTTTTGATTTTGTGTGAACGCGAAGCACACGGAAAGTCCACAATCGTAACAACCAACCTAGGCGACAAAATTTTGTCGCGCTACGGCGACAGAATTGCTTCAAGACTAACAAATCAAAAAAATACCCTGATTCGAAACTTTAACGGAAACGATATGCGTAACCAGCGGTAAATTACATTATCCAAATTGATAAACAAAAAGCGGGGCAATGCTCCGCTTTTTCTAACTAATTTATTGTGTTGATTAAAATATTCTTCCAAACTAATCTTGTTGTTTAACAATGTTTAAACTTGTCTATGTTATAGGTTTTGTCTGCAATTTTCTTAATTTTTAGCTAAATGTCTATTTCGCCTTTATCGAAAAGGTCGAGAGTTTCAGCGGACACTTCAAAAGTTGTTGCAAGACAATCTTTATCAAGGTTGTCGTATGTATCGCGTCTTGTGTGGTAATAATCTTTCAAATTGTGGTCCATAGCGGTAATGCCTATTGAGCGGAAACCGCCTTGTGTGAATGCCGCGCTATCTGTTGCGCCGATAGGAACCGAGCCGAAGCTGCAAGTTGCTCCTACATTTTTTGCCGCTCTCATAAAGAGATTGCCAAGCGCTTCGTCGGTTTTCACGGTTGCGTTCAAGTCTTTTACATTGACTGACAAAAATTTGGATTCTCTTATAGTATCGTAGGCGATAATAACGGTTTCGACATCATCATAATCATGTTTATGCTCTTTCGCCCACGCTTTTGCGCCGCGCAGTCCAGCTTCCTCCGAACCCGTAAGGAGTACGCCAACTTCGGTGTTCTCAAATGTTATGTTATTTTCTTTAAGCGCTTTTAGTATTGCGATACCCAAATAGCAACCTGTTAGATTATCGTTTGCGCCGTCCACAATAATTCGTTTGTTTGAAAGTCCGTAAATTGAAATCCAGAAAGGAACAAAAATAAGTCCCGCCAAACCTAAGTAAAGCGTTGTAGACTTAGCAATCACAAACCCTACTCCCTGCATAATCATTGCAACAGCAATAATTGCGACGGCATAGACAACGCCAAAAAATGCGATCATCACTTGGATACTCATCACTTTCCCGCCAAAATGGTAATTCATAGTCCATTCATTTGCGGCATCGGGATGACCATTGAAAAATATACGGCGTTTAACCTCTCCTGTCGGCTTTTTTATTGCCGTAACATTACAAGATATTTTTTCTTTGAACAATTTATCAATAAGTTTTCTGTATGAAACAAACTGCACAAGCATAATAATCACGCCCACAGCCAATAACACGGCAGAAATAATCGGCATGAAGAAATACATAACGACAGCCATAAGCATTAGCGTTACCGTGATTGGAATCCAACCATAAAACGAATCGGGATTAACCTTGAAGTCCTCAATCTTAACATCGTCGGAATATTTTTTCAATTCCTCAGCCATATACTCGCTTGCCTTATGCTCCCCCTCGCTTCCGGGGTCGCGCTTGCTGTAAGTTTTAATAATGTGTTCAA
This sequence comes from Clostridia bacterium, assembly GCA_035270865.1. Classification (GTDB taxonomy): domain Bacteria; phylum Bacillota; class Clostridia; order Christensenellales; family CAG-917; genus STD2-102. The sequence continues at coordinate 4,008 of DATESK010000001.1, forward strand.
TTTCCGAACAAATGTAATCGGCGCTTTTTCCCTTTTCCTTTTTAAGGTTGACAAATCTCATAATAAGTCCTCCGCTTTCAATTCTTTATTTTCAAAACGCTAAACTAAACCGTTTGAATTTCAGAAATATTTCTAAGCAACAATTTCAAAAGGGCTTCAAGAACCTGCTTTTCTCTATCTTCAAAGTGTTTTAGAGCTTTTGTGAAAAAGTGGTCTTTCATATCCTCAATTTCTTCCGCTAACTGTTTACCTTTTTCGGTAAGTGAAAGGATTTTTTCACGCTTGTCGACAGTTCCGTTTTCAACTTTGATAAGTTCTTTTTTCAAAAGATAGGAAACAGAGCGCGAAACTAAGGTTTTAGAAACATCAAATTCGCGTGCAATTTCACTTCCACAGCTTTTTCCTTTAAGAAAAGATACGACTTCAATTTCATTGGGGGATAGGGAATATGTTTTCAATTCATCTTGGGCAAAACTGAGATATGCTTTTTTTAGCTTTTTGAAAGCAGTAAAATAAAATTCCGACTTAAAATTTCCCATAATTTTATCCTAACATAATTTGAGAGTTAATTCAATACACAAAATTGTAAACTTGTAAATAATTTTTTTTATATAAATATATAAGCGGTTGCAAAATTTAATAACCAAAAAAAATTTTCGCTATAAATTTGCCGCCATAAACTTTTTCAAAATTCCATCAGCGCACACCTTTGCAGAAGTCCAAGCCCATTGCAAATTATAGCCGCCGCAATCGCCGTCAACATCCAACGCCTCGCCCATAGCATAAAAGTTGGGAACAATTTTAGAGCAAAGATTTTCATCAAATTCTTCAACTGTCAATCCGCCGCTTACAACCTGCGCTAAGCTCGCATCACCTATTCCCGTAATTTTCAGCGTGTAGGACTTGATTGCATTTGTGATTGCGCTAATTTTGCCGTTTGGATCGTCATCAGGCGTACACTCAGCATAATTTATTAACCTCTCTACTACCTTTGAGTGAAAAGTACCCACCAAAAGTTCCCCTACGCTTCCCGCACCGCGTTTCCGGAGCATCAAATCCACTTCAGCGGCGCTGCTTTCAGGCATAAAGTCAATTATAATTTTATCGCTTTGCGCATTGCCTCTTGCAATTTCGCTCGACATATTAAAGACCGCAATTCCGCTCAAACCGAAATCTTTGAAAAGCACTTCACCGATTTCGTATCGGTAGCCTAGCCTTACCCCCGCTTTCACGCGTACGCCTGACAAACCCTTTATGCCGTCTTTTTCGGTTTTTATAGGCACCAAAGAGGGACGCGGCGATTTAATTTTATGACCTAGTTTTTCTAAGATAGAAAGGCTATCTCGACCAAAGGATGCAAAACTGCCCGTTCCAAGTATAACATATTTAGCAGTTAGTGAAAAAACACCTACCCTTTTGCCTTTTTCGGTAGTGTAACCTGAAACCACAAACATATCTTCTTTTTTTACTACTTCTTCGACTGTATATTGCGTAAAAACTTGAATATTGTCGCTTAGTTTTCTGCGCAACACATCTAAAACATTTGCAGAATTTTCAGAGTATGGATAAACACGGTTGTCAATAACTTTTGTAAGCAGTCCCATTTTTTCAAACGAGACTATAGTTTCCATTGAGCCGTAACGACTTAAAAAATCCTCTACATAATGCGGTTTGTTGTAGTGGACGAAATTCATATCAATGTTTGTGAGGTTGCACTTTCCGTTTCCCGTTGCAATCAACTTTTTGCCCACGCGCTCATTACATTCCAAAAGTGCCACCTGCAATTTTTTGCCGTGAAAAGCCGCGCAAGCAAACAATCCCGATGCGCCACCGCCTATAACAATGACATCAAAGTTTTTTTCCATATCCATATATTACCACACGAAGCAGGGCAATGCAAGTTTTTTATTGCATAAAAAAACGCACAAATATGTGCGTTTCTTATGTTTTTTACGATGCTTTTTAAGAAATTGAATTTATTTTTTTGTTTCTATCTCGGCCTTGACTTTTTCAATAAATGAATCAAGTGTCATAGTGCCAAGTTCACCCTCAACACGGTGGCGGACGGAAACTAAGCCTTGTTCTGCCTCTTTATCACCGATTATCAGCATATACGGCATTTTGTCAAGCTGCGCTTCGCGAATTTTCTTTCCGACTTTTTCGCCACGGACATCTGCAACCGCGCGGATACCTGCACGCTTGAGAATGGCAACAGCATCTTTAGCTTGCGGAATTGTGCGGTCGGTTAGACTTATAACTTTAACTTGCTCCGCCGACATCCAAAGCGGCAACGCGCCTGCATATTTTTCAATCAACATTGCAAGAGTACGCTCGTAACAGCCTATTGAACTGCGGTGAACGATAATAGGATTAACCTTGTTTCCGCTTTCATCGATATAAACCATATTAAAGCGTTTTGCAAGTGCAAAGTCAACCTGAACTGTAAACAAAGTGTCTTCCTTGCCGTGGACATTCGTTGCTTGAACATCAAGTTTCGGTCCATAGAATGCCGCCTCGCCCCAAGCTTCAGTATAGTCAATCTTGAGATCGTGCAATATCTTTTCCATTACGCTTTCGGTATTTTCCCAATCTTTTGCTGTGCCGATATATTTATCACTATTTTTCGGATCCCAGCGTGAGAAACGGAAAGTCAAGTCCTTCTCAAGTCCTAAACATTTTGTTATATAGTGAATAAGGTCAACCGCATCCGCAAATTCCTCTTCAACTTGCTCGCTTGTGCAAACTATATGTCCATCAGATAGCGTGAACTGTCTAATTCTTATAAGTCCGTGCATTTCACCGCTTGCCTCTTTTCTGAACAAGGTTGCGGTTTCGCCATAACGGATAGGCAAATCGCGATAGCTTTTCAAACCGTTATTATAAATTGTGAACTGGAAAGGGCAAGTCATAGGACGCAAGCAAAGTACTTCGTCATCGACACCTTCATCGCCAAGTACGAACATTTTATCTTTGTAATGTTCCCAATGCCCACTTGTGATAAACAAATTGTTCTTGCTCATAATAGGCGTCTTTGTTAAAAGGTAGCCCCTTCTTTCTTCTTCATCTTCAACAAAACGTTGCAAAATCTGAATAGTACGCGCGCCTTTGGGCATAAGCAATGGCAAGCCTTGACCGATATTTTCATCAGTCATAAAGAAATTCAATTCGCGTCCGATTTTGTTATGGTCGCGCGCGGCAGCTTCGGCAACTTTTGCAAGATACTCATCAAGTGCGGATTTTTTATCAAAAGAAGTGCCGTAAATGCGTGTGAGCATTTTGTTCTTTTCGTTTCCGCGCCAGTATGCGCCAGTGATTGAAGTCAATTTGAATGCCTTGACCTTGCCTGTTGAAGCAAGATGAGGACCAGCACACAAATCCACAAAATCGCCTTGCTTGTAAAAGGAAATTTCTTCGCCGTCAGGAATATCATTTAAGAGTTCAAGTTTGTAAGTTTGTCCAAAATTTTTGAGAACTTTTTCGGCTTCCGCCCGTTTTACCAAAGATTTTACTATCGGCAAATCAGCTTTAATAATGCGGTGCATTTCAGCTTCGAGTTTGTCAAGGTCTTCTTTGCCTATAGGTGTTTTGAATTCGAAATCGTAGTAGAATCCGTTAGCGATTGCAGGACCTATTGCAAGCAACGCTGTGGGATAAATATTGCGCACGGCTTGCGCTAAAATGTGCGAGGTTGTATGGCGATATGCGTCTTTCCCAAGTTCATCTTCAAAGGTGAAAACTTGAAGCGCGCAATCCTTTTCAATCACTTGACTAAGGGCAACAACTTCGTCATCAATCTTTGCAATCAAGGTATTGCGGGCAAGTCCCTCAGAAACCTTTTTAATAATTTCCAAAACAGTTAAGCCATTTTGTACTTCAATTTTACTGCCGTCTTTTAGTGTAATAAACATAAATCCTCCTCAGGCACGGCTCTACAAACGCCATAGCCTAGTAATAGCGATTATATGACAAAAGCCTTTTGTTTGTCAAGAGTACTAGCAGCTAAATTTCAATCGGCTCTAAAATAAAATTACAAAAGTTCTAAACTAATATGATTCACAAACGTAAATTTTATTTGCTTAAAACTTTTGTAAAGTTATCTAGTAAGTAGATTCAAAACTTAATTGCAAGTCTAAATGGTTCTAAAACTTGATTGCAAATGAAAATTTATGTTTCCCCGCATTTAGTTTGTAGCGTTTCTTTGTGTTTGCAAAAGCAGGAATATCTCCGCCCACACCGCGCTGTCCGCCGTCAATGTTTACGGTCAGTTTGTCGCCGTGTTGTAATTCGTGCAGGTGCTTTGCGTTTTCAAGTTCGGCTATTGTGTAGGGATACACACTCATTTCAAACGGCTTTTTCAAGGCTTCGAACTTTAACGATTTCCCGTTGCCCGACAGTTCAAGCCACCTTGTGTCGCAATGATTCCCGTTTTCTTGCGGATAGAGATAGTCGTGCAAAAAGTCTTCCGGCGTACCGCTGTAAACTCCCAAATCTGCCGAAGTTTTTCTGTCGCAATAGTTTTCGTGCGCGCCTCGACCAAAGAAATTCATTTGGTTAAATCCCTCTTTAAGCTGCATCGTAAAGCCAAAACGCGGCAATCCAAAGCCAATATTTTTACATTCCAACGAAATTTTTATTCCACTATCGCTCAGTTTATATTTGGTCTTAAATCCAATCATATGTGGCATATGCCAACTTATTTTGACTTCGTTATCCTCAACTTTTACCGAGCGCACACGCATATGTTTTTGGGCATTTTTGTAGTAGTAGACACCTATGAATTTTTTTAAGAACATTCCTATATGCGGTACAAAATCGTTATCAATGGGCGCGCGCCAAAAGTTAGGACATAGCGGCGCAGACAAAAGTTCCTTTTCTTTTGAGCGTAGTGATACTATACCACCGCTTATCTTATCAATATCAACAGAATAATTTTTGTTTTCAAACCTAATTAAGTTGCCGTCTTTTGCAAACTTCAAGTTTTCATTCTCATCAAACTTTTGCTTCTTATAATCGTTTACAATAAGCTGTTCTTCGGCAATAATATGCCCCTTTTCTAAGCAGCCGTCATCTTCCTTTAGAGCAAGTTTGCAGTTGATAAAAATTTCATTTTCATTTTCATCAAACTTAAACGGAATTGCGATAATAGCTTTTTCTCCCGCGCAAATTTTAGGAAGTTTAACGGTCTTACTTCCCGAAACTTTGCCCCCATCCACATACTCTAATGTAAGTTGGTATTTATCTAAGTCGGAGAACAAAAATTCGTTTTCAACCTCTATTTTACCTTCAACAAGCCTAAACTGCACTTGCTGATAAACTCTCTTTACCTCATAAAGCGCAGGATTTGGCGAACGATCGGCGCGCACTATTCCGTTGAATGCGAAGTTGCCGTCATTGGGTTTATCGCCCCAGTCGCCGCCGTATGTCCATTCAACCGTACCGTCTTTTCGTGTTCTCTTTATGGATTGGTCGGCAAAGTCCCAAATATATCCGCCTGCCAGCCTGTCATATTTTTTGAAATCGTCCCAATAATCTTTGAAATTGCCCAAGCTATTGCCCATAGAATGCGAGTATTCGCATTGAATAAACGGCTTATCGCGGTACATTTTAGGTGTAAGTAAATGCCCCGTTATACACCAAAGCGCACGGCTGTGCGTATGAGTTTTGTTTTCGCCAAGTTCTTTCATTTGCTGTTGCGGGGTGTACATTTCCGATAAGATATCCGTAACTTCGGCATGAGCATCGCACTCATAATGTATAGGTCTTGTATTATCAACTTTAAGCGCGCTCTCTTTCATCTTAGCAAAGCTGTCACCGTTACCCGATTCATTACCAAGCGACCAAAATAGGATTGAAGGATGATTTCGGTATGTCCGTATCATATTGCTCATTCGCCATTGACATTGAATTGTCCAGTAATTATCGTTACGGGGCAAAACTCTTGCAAGTCCGTGCGTTTCAAGATTGTTTTCGCTCATTACCATAATTCCTAAGCGGTCGCACAAATCATAGAAATCGCGGGAATTTGGATAGTGAGAAGTGCGGACAGAATCCACATTATTTCGCTTTAGCAAAACAAGGTCAGCCTCCGTCAGTTCTTTGGGTACGGAGTGTCCGTAGTCGGGGTGGAATTCGTGGCGGTTTACACCACGGATAAGCAACGGTTTTCCATTCAACAATATGAACGGACCTCTGCCATCAGAATTTATTCCCACGCATTCTATCTTGCGAAACCCGAAGTTTATAGTACGGCGGTCAATGATAGTTTCCACCTTTCTGTCGATGTCGATTAAATTAACGGAAAGTTTATAAAGATAGGGATTTTCCGCGCTCCAAAGTTCGGGGTTTTTGATTTCCGCTTCAAAATGCACCGGTAGTTTCCCCTCGTCATCAATGCTCATAATGGATAAACGGTCGCTATACGCTACTGCCCCCGCCATATCTGTCAAAACAAGTTCCGCAGAGCCAAAGTCGAATTCGTCGCCTTTACATTCAACGCGCGTGTCCACAATAAGTTTTGCGGATTTGAAATCGCTTGATAACTCGGCAACCGCCTTAATGTCCGCAATTTTTTTATAGGGATAAAAAATCAAATTTACATCACGGAAAAGTCCCGAAAGTCGCCACATATCTTGGTCTTCAAGGTAACTTCCAGTTGAAAACTGCACGACTGCAATTTTGAGCTCATTCATTCCCGTTTTGCAAAAATCTGATATGTCGTACTCTTGATAATCAAAACTGTCCTCGGAATATCCAACAAACTTTCCGTTGACATATACTTCCGCGCAAGAATTTGCCGCAAAATTTATATGTACATTGGAAGTTCTTTGACCAAGTTCAAATTCGGTGCAGTAAAGTCCGCAAGGATTAAGTTCGTCATTTATCGCGGGAATTTTAGTGGTCTTTGTTTCTATTGCATAAGGATATTTATAATTTGTATAAACAGGTTTTCCGTACCCTTGAAGTTGCCAGTTTGACGGCACTTTAATTTTATCCCAAGATGACGGTGAAAACTCAAAATCCTTGACGCTTTCAAAAAATTTGAATTTCCAGTTACCGTTTAAGCACTTCACTCTAGGATTTCCGTTTTCATCTAGGGGGAAGCCTGCACCATGCATTTTGGCGGTATTGACTGAGTACACATCCTTATTTTTATAGCAACTTCTCATAATTTCTCCTTTTGTTTAACAATTTATATCTACAAAAGCAAATATTTTTATGCACTAAAATTTTCGGTTTTCTCAAATTTAATTAAACTGCTTTTATCCACAAGCTAAATCATTTTAGTCGGGAATATATAGAAATCTATGGCAATTTGGGCATTCGGAAACATCGCCCGCTTTTTTTAGTTTTGTTTGAGCATCTGAGGGTAAGTCCATAAAGCATCTGCCACAGCGTTTATCTTCAGGCACATATTCCACAAATGCGGGCAATTTTCTGTTTGCGCGCAGAGATTTGTATATCTCAATAATTCTCGGCTCGATATTTTTAGATAATTCTTCAAGTTTTTCAACAAGCGGTTTGGCTTCACTCGTCTTTTCAGCTTTAAGTTTTTCGTACTCATTTCGCGCGTTCTTATATAGTGCAGTAGCTTTCTGCCCCGCTTCCCAAGTGCTTTTGAAATTTGCTGTTATCACATCAACTTTGGAAATATCTTTGTTCAAATCTTTTTCAAGCTGGCTAAGTTCGTCAACTAACCCCGCCAACATTTTATTGTAATATTCAACTTCGTTTAAGTCGCCTGCTTTCCCAATTATGCCGTCCAACTCGTTTATTTTCGCAACAAGTTCGTTGGCTTTTTGAGAAATTCTTTCATATTGTGAAATGACATCAGTCGATTCCGCGTGAAGTCTTTTTATCATTTCGGTTGCTTCATCAAGTTTTGATTTAGCGTTAAAAGTGAGCGCACGCTCACGGCTACCTTTAATTGCATCTTCAATCACAATCAAGTCTGCATCAATCTTTTGATATTCAAGTATGTTATCAAATTTCATAGTTCCTCCATCGTCCTAAAAGGACACTTCTGTTCACTCTTTATAATGTTTATATCTTCAAATGCCGTTTTAATTGCTTTACTCAAAACTTCTATGCACACAATTTCGCTGTGGTAGTGGCTAAATTCAATCACCGCAAAATCGTCTGCGACAGCGCTTATCATCAAATTATGTTTCATCTCGGCAGACATAAAAACATCCGCGTTATCTTTTGCAAAGTTGTATGCTTCCTCATCTCTACCACCCGCGCCGCTAATTACAAATGCAGTCTTTATTTGTTTGTCTAACTTTCCGCAAACTTTGACGCTTTGGTCGTTTAGAATTGTAGCTATATACTTAGCAAAATCTCTAAGTGGCATAGAATTCTTTAGCGTAAACAAAACGCCGCTGTTCACACATTCGCTATTTTCTGCCCCAAAAATCTCGGCAAGATATGAATTTATTCCGCCTTCCACCACATCAAGATTTGTGTGGTATGACAAAATCGAAATTTTATTTTCTATTGCAAATTCTATAATTCCGCCCTTTTCGGTTTCAATGTTAATAGAAGTTATACCCTTAAAAATCGGCGGATGATGACTGACAACCAAATTGCAAGATTTAGCTTTTGCCTCTTTAAGAACTTCAAGCGTGGCATCAAGGCAAACCAAAATTCCCGTTACTTTGCGAGTTCTCGAACCTATTATAAGACCAATATTGTCATATTCCATTGCAAGTTCGGGCGGCGCGTAGCTGTCAAGCACCCCTTTTACATCATTCACATTTATTTTTTTCATAGGCATCCTCAATAAAATTAAGCCGCGCTTTAAGGAGTGCGCTGTTTTCACTCTTTGAAATAAGTTTGTCAATTCTCTTAATTTCTTTTTCCGCCCATTTCTTAAACACGGGACTTTGCGCATATTCCTTGCCAAATTCAATTTGTTTGGCACTTAAAACGCTTTTCTTTTCTGCTTTTTTTTCATTTTCGGTTTTTTGATTTTCACTCACGCGTTCAAGAACAATGACAGTATAAAACTTCTTATCGCAATAAATCATATAGTCTCGAACAAAATCAAAACCTTGCTCCAAAACCTCTTTGCGAACCTTTTCGGCGTGAGTGTTAGGTGATATAACAAAGTTTTTGAAAACTTTGTTACCCGCCTTTGCATCCTGCAAAATTTTCGTGATTTCGTCACCGCCAAGTCCTGCTATCACAACTGTGTCGACCTCATCGCTATCAACCACACTAAGTCCATCACCCACGCGGCAAAAAATTTTGTCACTAAGTTTTAGGTTTTCAACCAAATGACGGGTTTTGTCAAGGCTTGCAGCGCTTATATCTGTTGCAATAACTTTGTCCGATTGCTTTCGTAGCACCGCCGCCACAGCAAGTTTGCCGTGGTCGCATCCTATATCTGCAAACGACCTGCCCTTTATGTGCGACAGAATTTCGCTTAGTCTGCTGTCAAGTTTTAAGGATGACATTACTCAAAATCCTTGAGTCTTTTAAGTCTGTTAGGATGACGGAGTTTTCTTAGCGCTTTAGCCTCGATTTGACGAATACGCTCCCTTGTAACATTAAATTCCTTGCCCACCTCTTCAAGAGTGCGTGGGTGGCTATCGTCAAGACCGTAACGCAAGCGAAGCACTTTTTCTTCTCTCGGAGTTAAGGTGTTAAGAACTTGAATAAGCTGCTCTTTGAGCATATTGCTTTCCGCCGCGTCTGCCGGCGATTGCGCGGAATTGTCCTCTATAAAATCGCCCAAATGGCTGTCTTCTTCCTCGCCTATTGGGGTTTCAAGCGACACGGGATCTTGCGCTATTTTTTGGATTTCTCTGACGCGCTCCTCACTTATACCTAAGTGCATCGCAATTTCTTGCGGTGTGGGTTCGCGCCCCAACTCTTGAAGCAGACGGCGGGTTGCGCGCACCTGCTTGTTTATTGTTTCCACCATATGGACAGGAATGCGGATAGTGCGAGCTTGGTCTGCAATGGCACGGGTTATTGCCTGTCTAATCCACCAAGTTGCATATGTCGAGAACTTGAAGCCTTTTGTGTAATCGAACTTTTCCACCGCTTTCATAAGTCCGAGATTGCCCTCTTGAATGAGGTCGAGGAATTGCATACCGCGCCCGACATAACGCTTAGCGATGGACACAACCAAACGAAGATTAGCTTCCGACAAAATATCTTTAGCTTCCTCATCGCCCTCTTCCATACGCTTTGCGAGTTCGACTTCGCGCTCAGCGGAAAGCAGAGGTACTTTGCCTATATCTTTCAGATACATTTTGACGGAGTCATCAGAATTGCTCTCTATAATCTTATCAATTTCCTCTTCGTCCTTGGTCTCCTTGACTTGAATATGTTCTTCTTTAAGCATATTGAAAACATTCTCCAAATCCTCCGCCGTTGCGTTGAGGTGTTCGAGTTTTGCCATTATTTCGTCCTCGGTGATAAAACCGTTGTTTCTGCCGAGTACAATAAGCTTGTCAGTTTCCTGCATTAAAAGCTGTTCTCTATCCATTGTTGTTGTGATCCTCCCCAAAATTGAGTTTTTTCCCTGCTATTGATGTTAGTTTAAGTTTTTGCTGTGCGGTTGCAAGAGCAACAAGTAAAGACTTCTTTCCGCTTGCATCGCTTTCGTTTTCATATCTTGCGCCAATGTCCGTTATCAGTTTTGTCAGGTATAAATTTGCAATCATCACCGCGCTGTCAGTATAATATTTTTCCTCTTGTTTTTCGTTTTCCAACTTAAGCGCCAAATTTATAACCGCGTTCATTTCTTCATTTTCTTGCATTAAGCTGTAAAGAATACCTGCATTCACAGTTTTTTTATTTTCCTTTTGCCTTAAAATTAAGTCGAATATTTCATTATGCACGGGATTTGTAAACCACTCTTTTTGCAGCTGCTCAAATTTAGCAAATTCACGGTTAAACAAAACATAGTGAAGCACACATTGCTCAGCTATAATATTGCCTGCATTCGTATCGTTTATAACTCCGCTTTGCGGCTGCTGATTTTGTTGCTGTTTTGGCAACTGTTCACTTTCACGCTTCACTTGTGATGCCAAAATTTCGGAATTGACACCGCAACGCTTTGCAACCTCATTTATGTAAACCGCGCGTTCGGTTTCGTTTTCTATTGCCGATAATACTTTAACTGCCGCCGTTGCATATTTTGCCCTGGCGTTAGCCGAAGAAAGTCCATATGCGTTTTCGCAAAGTTTCAGTTTGAAATCCACAAGAGGCAACGCCTCCGCCGCCAGCCTTAAAAATCCGTCAGCGCCTACCTCGCGCACATAATCATCGGGGTCTTTCCCTTCGGGTAGCGTAATAATTTTTACTTCTGCGCCTTCATTTGATAGCGTTTCCACATTTTTTATTGCGGCTTTTTTCCCTGCTTCATCAGAGTCGTAGCACACAAGCACATTTTTGCAAAGCCGCACAAGCTCTTTTGCCTGCCCTACCGTTAGTGCCGTACCCATCCCCGCAACGGCATTCATAATCTTGTGTGAGCCTAGCGCTATAACATCCATATACCCTTCGACAAGAATGATTTCACTAAGTCCGTTCTTTTTCTTTTCGGCCTTAACAAAATTCAAGCCATACAGCGTTCTGCTTTTATCAAACAAAAGCGTGTTGGTTGAATTTTTATACTTAGGACGGTTTTCTTCACCGTGATAAATTCTGCCCCCGAAAGCCACCACCTTGCCCATAGAATTCAAAATTGGAACAATTATGCGGTTTGAAAAAGCGTCATTGTTATTCTCACCTTCAATAAGTCCGCATTCCCGCAGAATTTCAACCGTATATCCCTTGCGACGCAAAAAACTTGTCATACCCTCGTATGATAAAGACAAGCCTATGCCGTAATAGTTGCAGAACTCCTCGGAAATTTTCCGCTTTTTTAGATAGTCAAGCGCATCCTTGCCCCCTGCCGTTCTAAGGTTTTTATAATAATATTCAAACGCCGAGTGCATACAATTCTCAAGCAAATCTTTCTTGTCTTTTTTTATAGCGACATTTTCGCCGTGCGTAAACTCAGGCAATTCCATATTCACTCTTTCTGCCAAAAGTTTTACCGCATCCCAAAAAGTACAGCTTTCCATTTCCATAATAAATTTGACGACATCGCCCGATTCACCACAACCGAAACAATGATAAAATTGTCCGTCTTCATTCACGCAAAAAGAACCCGTTTTTTCATTGTGGAAGGGACAGCATCCAAAATGCTTTCCGCTTCTTTTAGTCAACGGGACATACTGCGACACCACTTCCACAATGCCGCATTTTGATTTTAATTCTTCAAGCCAATCTGTAGGAAATCCGACTGCCACGATGCCCCCAAAAAATTGCGTTAATGTAGTATTCGACACGAAGTTTGATAATTCCTAAAT
>DATESK010000002.1:0-7583 GCA_035270865.1 Clostridia bacterium
TTTTGCACCGCAAGTGTTCGAGACAAAGAAAAACACCGAAAAACTCGTGTTTTCGGTGCTTTTTGGAGCTGCTAACGGGATTTGAACCCATGACCTCGTCCTTACCAAGGACGCGCTCTACCGACTGAGCCATAGCAGCAATTGCTATATTATTATATTGGGTAGAGATGAGTTGACTAAAAGTTTTATGCCTTTTTTATGCCTTAAGTTAAAAATAGGGTCAAAAATATGGTGCAATGGCTGAAAAACTGTGGTCTAAGGTTTTGGAGATAAGCTGTATGCCTTTTTTATGCCATTTTGCACCACTAGTGTTTCAGACAAAGAAAAACACCGAAAAACTAGTGTTTTCGGTGCTTTTTGGAGCTGCTAACGGGATTTGAACCCATGACCTCGTCCTTACCAAGGACGCGCTCTACCGACTGAGCCATAGCAGCGCAGGCTGGGGGTGACGGGAATTTATCGCAAATCTTTTGCAAAGCTTACCTATCTATACCAGCACGGCAGTATGATTATATTTTATCGCGCGAAAATTGTCAATTAGATTTATGTTAAAACTTCATAAATGCTTGGAAATTAGGCAACTGTCGTGTTTGCGTAATTTATAATGTTATATATAAGATTATAAAAAGAGTAATTTATAATAATATTTGAATGGTGAGTGCAATTTCAAATTATTTATATTGCATATTGCAACTTTTTAGTTTCTCATATCGTAGAGTGCGGTTTCAATTGTTCATATATATTGCAACTTTATTGTGGCTTATATTGTATAGTGCGGTTTTGGTAGTGCGATTTTATACTGTTAGAGTGTATTTATAATTCCCTTAAAAATTTGTTTTATCCTTTTTGGAAACTTTTAGCTCAATGCTCATTTTGCAAAGTTTGAAGCCATATAGTAGTATCATTGCACAGACGATTGACAAGGATATTTGCACGGCGTTGGCAGATAGAGCAAAAAGGGCGGCAGGTATTGTGCCGTAGACAAAACATTCTGCTAGAAAATAGCCAAGCATCATCCAAAGTCCTGCAATAAGCATTGCTACAAAGGACAGCACAACATGTACTGGCTTTTTCAATTCGAGCCTAGAAAACGCTCTCATTATTAGACCGCATATTAAACCTTCTATGCCTTTTATGACAAGTGTAACCCACATTGTCGCTGGGAAAACTATCATATCAGCAAAAAATGAGCCTAAACCGCCTGCAAGCATAGAGGGAACTCCGCCGAACAATCCTGCGGTCAAAAAAATCACGGTATCGCCAAGGTTTGTGTAAGTTGTGCCCATATTGATGCCTAAAAAAGCTGTGCATATGATGACAAGCGCAGTCATAACGGCGGTGTAGGAAATGGTTTTGGTAGGAATTTTCATAGTTCTCCAACTAGGGCAGGAAATAAAAAACGACCTCCAAAGGGAAGTCGAAATCGGCAAAAGGGCGCTTGAAGCGCGAAATTTGCGTATCCCTTCCCATGCTGACTTTACAGGCGGTTGCGGATTCTAACCGCATCGGCTGTTGGGGCTGTTGGACTTGTCCGCAAAAGCGGCTTCACCACCGGTCGGGTATTTCACCCTGCCCAAAGAATATTTTATGGCTGTATGCTAGCACTTTAAGTTTGTATTGTCAATATAAAAAAGCTCAAATAAAAAAATAATTAATTTTGGTATTGAAATGGCATTTTTTGTATGTTATAGTTAAAATGTTGTATTTTATTAAAAATTTTCAAAAGTATTTGTTCGAAAAATTTATCGGAGGGGAAAATTATGGACAATGTTACTAAGGCAAAAATTAACCTTTTTGCCGTGTTGCGCAATATTCAAGATTTATGTTATTTGGATAGCGAATCACAAGAAATTATCAGAAATCAAAAAATTTCTGTTCAATTTAATGTTGCGGATGTGGGAAGCGCAACATTGAAATTTGCGGATGGCAAATGTGAATTTTCCCGCGGGAAAGAGAAAGCCAGCTTGAAACTTTGGTTTTCATCTCCTGAACATTTCAATAAACTTATAGACGGCGAAAAAACCATTCCAATTTTTATAAATATTTTTCAAGCAGGGTTTTTACTTAATACATTTACAAAGCTAGCCGCTAGATTATCATACTTTTTGAAACCGACTCAAGAACTCCTAAACGATAAAGATTATTTCAAAATAAATACATATCTCACCGCATATACTGCGTTTTTTGCCCTATGCGAAATCGGTAATAGCGACCGTATTGGCAAGATGATTGCATCACGAATTCCTGATGGCGATATACAACTTGAAGTCAAAGAAGGACCTGAAATGGTCTTAAATATTGACAAGGCGCATAATATGACCGCGAGAATGGGCAGGACGGATATGCCCCGCGCACTTATGCAGTTCGGCGCACTTCAAACGGCGAACGATATACTAAACGGCAAAACCGATATTTTCAGCTGTCTTGGGGCCGGGAAATTTCTTATTAAAGGATACCTTCCAATGCTCGACAATATGAGCAAACTGCTTTCCTTTGTTAGCAGATATTTAGCATAGAGGTGATATTATGAAATTCGAGATAAACAATTATAAAAAAAGTAGCGAAATTTTTAAGCGCGCGCTAAAGGTTATCCCCGGCGGTGTTTACGGACATCAAGGTCCGTCCGATGGATGCGCTATTCCAATTACGGCATTTCCACTTTTTTCTGACCACGCAAAAGGTTCGTATTTCTGGGATGTTGATGGAAACCGCTTTATTGACTATATGTGCGCATACGGCCCAAATATATTGGGTTACAACGATGACGATGTGGACGCGGCGGCGCTAGAACAGTTGAAAAAAGAAAACTGTGTTACGACTCCGTCTAGCACTCTTGTAGATTTTGCAGAATTATTTTGCGATACAGTAGATATGGCGGACTGGGTGGTGTTTGCAAAAAATGGCGGCGATGTTACTTCATATTCTGTTATGATTGCCCGTCACGCGACCGCACGCAAAAAGATATTGATGATAAAAGGCTCCTATCACGGCGTTGCGCCTTGGACACAAAAATTGGGCGCGGGCGGAATCATTGATGAGGATGTGTCAAACAATCTTTACTGTGAATTTAATAACCTTGATGATTTCAAGAGGGTAGTGGCTGAAAATAGGGGCGAAATTGCCTGCTTCATTACAACACCTTATTCGCACCCTGTCTTTACCGACAATGAATTGCCTAATGCAGACTGGTATAAAACCGTGCGCGAAATTTGCACCAAGGAAGGCATTGTGCTGATATTTGACGATATTCGCTGCGGTTTCCGTCTTGATGTCAAGGGCAGTGATTATCACTACGGCGTAAAAGCAGATTTAGAGTGTTTCTGCAAAGCGATTGCTAACGGCTACAATGTTAGCGCGCTGACGGGAGTAAATTCTTTGCGCGGAACTGCTACCGATGTTTACTACACGGGAAGCTATTGGATGTCGGCGTTACCGTTTGCGGCAGGTATTGCCTGTATCAAGAAAATGCGCGAAATTGAAGTGCATAAGATTGTAACGCAAAAAGGTATCAAACTTGAAAGCGGTTTGGTTGATGTCGCGAAGGCTAACGGTTTTAATTTAATTATTACGGGCGAACCTGCGATGTGGTATATGCGTCTTGAGAATGATTATTCGACAATGATTCATCAAGAATGGGTTGCGGAAATGGTAAAGCGCGGAGTGTATATGACTTCTCACCATAACCATTTTATCAATGCGGCTTTGTCGGATGAAGATATTCAATACACCCTTGATGTGGCAGATGAAGCATATAAGATTGTGGCGAAAATACACAATATGAAATAGTTTAGCGAGTACATAACTGTGTATTAGCTAAAAAACAGTCACATTCGGTTTTAACTACAACAAAGACATATGGTTCGATTTTCAATGTTAGCAATAAATTAAGATGAAATAATATTGTGGAGGGAAATATATGAGTTTGACAAAAAAAGAATGGGTGAGGCTTGAGAACAAGGCTAACGACCTTCGCTCTTTGACGGTGCAAACTACCTTTTGGGCGGGTAGCGGACACATTGGCGGAAGTTTAAGTTCAATGGACATACTTACTGCTTTATACTACAAATACTTAAATTTCGATCCAAAAAACCCGACAGACCCAGACCGCGATCGTTGCATTGTTTCAAAGGGGCATATAGGTATAGCGCTTGCTTCAATGTTCGCCGACCTAGGACTCATCAAAAAAGAAGACCTCAAGACATTCAACTTGACGGGCAGCAAACTTGGTATGCACCTCGATTCCAATAAAGTTACGGGTTTAGACGCATCCACAGGTTCGCTAGGACACGGCTCTGCACTTGCGCTGGGTATGGCACTTGCAGCGCGCCTTAACAAACAAAATTATAAAACCTATCTCCTACTTGGCGATGGCGAATGCGATGAAGGTTCGGTTTGGGAAGCCGCAATGGCGACAGCGAACTTCAAGGCAACCGACCTTATTACCATAGTTGACCGCAATCACAATATGATTGACGGAAACACCGAAAATGTTATGAAACTTGAGCCGTTTGCGGACAAGTGGACAGCATTTGGATTTGATGTGAAAGTAATTAACGGCCACCGCTTCGATGAGCTTTGCGAAGCTATTGAATATGCTAAAAACGCAAAAGATAAGCCTGTGTGCATTATATGCGATAACATAAAAGGCGCAGGTGTTAGCTATATGGCAGACAACTATAAGTGGCACTATGGGGCGATTGACCAACCAAAATATGATACCGCAATGGCAGACCTCGAAAAGTATCACAAAGAAAGAGTTGCAGTCGCAGAAAAGGAGGGCAAGTAATATGGCAGGTGGATTAGCTTTTACAGCAGTCGAGAGTACTAAACTCGCGACCGCAGAAATATTCGGCAAAACATTGTGTGAGCTGGGCGAAAAAAACCATAAAATTGTGGCTCTTACCGCTGACCTTGCAGGTTCAACAAAAATAGGTGATTTCCAAAAGAAATTCCCCGATAGATTTTTCAATGTGGGTATTGCTGAACAAAATCTTTTTGGCATAGCTGCTGGAATGGCGAAATGCGGAATAGTTCCTTTTGCATCCACATTTTCGGTGTTCGCTTCAATGCGCGCGCTTGACCAAATTCATACGGATATTTGTTATCAAAATATCAATGTCAAAATTATTGGCACTCACGGTGGCACATCTTTTGGACAGGCGGGTAGCACACACCACGCAATAGAGGATTTCGCAATTATAAGAAGTCTTGTCAATATGACACTTATTTGTCCTGCAGATGGAATTGAAACCGCCCTTGCAGTCAAAGCTGCCGCCGCAACACAAGGACCATTCTATATCCGTATAAACCGCGGTTTCGACCAAACGGTTTACAGTACCGATGACTACGGATTTGAAGTTGGAAAGGCTGTGGAAATGTGCGAAGGCACCGACATAACAATTATCGCTTGCGGGTCTTGCGTGTATCAAGCCGTTCAAGCGGCTTCAATACTAAAGAACGATAATAAAATTTCTGCAAGAGTTATAAATATGCATACGATTAAACCTATTGACCGCGAAGCAATTCTAAACGCGGTTAAGGATACACGCCGTATCGTTACTGTTGAAGACCATACGGTTTCCGGTGGTTTAGGCAGCGCAGTCGCAGAGGTTGTTGTCGAAGGTGGCAAAGCGTGTGCGTTTAGAAAGCTGGGACTTCAAGACAAGTTTTCCGCAATCGGTATGCACGAAGATTTAATGGCGATGCACGAATTGGATGCGGCGGGCATTGTTAAGAATGTGCTCGAAGTCATGAAAGCCGATTTTGAAGCTGACGAAGATTGGGGCGACGAGGTGTAATATGGCAAAAAAATCACCAGTTATCACTCAAGACGATGTCTATGCAGCTCGAATATTTTTGTATTCCGCACTCCCTTTGCTCCGCGTTATTGCGGAAAGTGAAGAGAAGTACGGTAAAAAATTCGCGGGTAAATCCTTCGTCTTTCAAGTGAGTGCAAAATATCCCGAAGCAGAGGGCGGTGCAGTTGGCACGCATTTTGTAATCGAGGACGGGAAATGGACGGTTGTTGTCGGCAAACTTCACGAAAACCCCGACCTTGAATTTATTTTCCCTAACCTCCGCGATCTCAATATCTTCTTTTCGGGAAAAGGTATGCCGTTGCCAAAAATTAAAGGAATGGGCAAACTAGGTTATCTGTTGCCAATTTTAACGACACTTTTGCGTATGGCAGGACTTTTGCAAAGTAAGGATATTCCTAAAAATCCTGAAGACCAAAAGTTGCTTGTTAAACTTTATTTCTACCTTTTACCTAACGGCATTAGTCAATTAAACAAAATGGGACATCCTGAATTTAAGGCATTCACCGTGCCAAGTCCTGACAGAGCCTATGCGTATGCGGTCACGGGTTATCCCGAACTGCAATCTTGGATTCGTATCAAGGCAGGCAATACAAAGTCGGGCAGAGGTGAGTACACAAGATGCCGTCCATTCTTGAAAATGCGTTTTGACAGTACACAACACGCGCTTGATATTTTAATGTCAAAGGCGGAAATGATTCCCTATATCGAACAGGGTTACTTGACGATTGAAGGCTCGCCTGAATTTGGTGGAGCTTTGGGAGGTTTAATGTTCGGTGTTGCGTATTTCGCACAAGGCGAGTATTTGGACAAAATAAAAGAAAGCGCATAAAGTTAAGCAAAAATATTGAGCGAACTCCGCTCAATATTTTTGCAGTTGTTGTTTTTAATCCGCAAAGTGTTTTGTTAAAGAATTTATTAGTTTTCTATTGTAAGTTTTTGCATTATACTAGTTTTAAGTTGCAATACAAACCTGAATACGAGTTGGAGGATTGAACTATAAAAATTGTTGTCTTAGATGCCCACGGTGTCGAACAAAATGATTTATCATTTCAAAAAGCATTAGCTTCCTTTGGCGAGGTAGCCGTTTACTCGCGCACAAAACCTGAAGATACTGTACAAAGGATTGGAGATGCCGAAGCAATTTTTGTGAATAAAGTAGTTATAGACCGCAAAGTTTTTGAAAGCTGTCCGCGCTTAAAGTTTGTGGGTATCAATGCAACAGGTTTCAATGTCGTGGATATTATTGAAGCTAAAGCAAGAGGAATAATTGTTTGCAATGTTCCATCATACAGCACCGACAGCGTTGCGCAACTAACTTTTGCGCTTCTTCTTGAACTTTGCTCTGCGGTTGGCGCACATAATACAGCGGTGCATAACGGCGATTGGGTGAATTCGGAAGATTTCTGTTTTTCCGTGTCAAAGGTTAGCGAGCTTAACGGCAAAACTTTTGGAATTATCGGCTACGGCAACATAGGCAGGACTGTGAAAAAGATTGCGGAGGCATTCGGTATGAAAGTGCTTGCCTACAATCGCACGCCCAAAGAAGACACGGTTTCACTTGATGAAATTTTGAAAAAATCCGATGTTGTTTCATTACACTGTGCGCTGTCTAACGATAACGCGAAAATGATAAACGCTCAAACACTTGCGCTTATGCACCCGTCTGCATTTTTGTTAAATACTGCCCGTGGCGGTCTAATTGATGAACAAGCTCTAGCAGATGCGCTAAACTCAGGTAGAATTGCGGGGGCGGCAGTCGATGTG
>DATESK010000003.1:0-3958 GCA_035270865.1 Clostridia bacterium
CTTTTTTTTTTACTTTTATAGTTTTCAAATTAAATTATCATTTGCAATCAAATACATTCACGGATAAATAATCTTTCGCAATAGAATTGCCTTCAAATTCATTTATTTTGATTAACTAATCAAATCACCTTCTACAATATAGATTGCTTTCACAAACTTATGTCGGTATTTAATACCAACTCTTCAATCGCTTTTCTTGCCAGTTCATCGCAGCGGTTATTTAGTTTATTATCGCTATGGCCTTTTACCTTTACAAATTTAATCTGATGTGTATTGTTAAGCTCTAAAAGCTGTTGCCAAAGGTCAATATTTTTTACTTCTTTTTTGTTGGTTGTATGCCAGTTTAACCTTTGCCAATTTGTAAGCCATCCTTCATTGAAAGCATTTACAGCATAAGCGCTGTCGCTAAATACAGTAACTGCGCAAGGCGCTTTCAACGCTTTAAGACCTTGAATTATTGCCATAAGTTCCATACGGTTATTGGTTGTATTATGCTCTGCGCCTCTGATTTCATTTTGCGCACTTTTGTATAGCAAAACTGCCGCCCAACCTCCGTTGCCGGGATTGCCCGAGCACGCTCCGTCCGTGTAAATTTCGACCTTTTTCATTATATCCATAATTTACTTGCCCTTTGATAGTTCTTCCGAACGCTTTTTGCATTTTGCAATACCGTTCTTCACTATTCTTTCCAGCTCGTCCGACTTAAAGCTATTTATAGCCTCTATTGTAGTTCCGCCTTTTGAGCATACGGCATCAATCAATTCATCAATAGGCTTATTTGAAGAACTTAACATTCCGCAAGCACCGATTGCAGTTTGAATCGCAAGCTTTTTTGATACATCATAGGGTAGTCCACCAATCAGTCCGCCGTCAATCATCGCTTTCAAAAATAGGTAAACATACGCTGGACCGCTACCGCTTACAGAGGTCACGGCATCAAATAGGTTTTCATCAAGTTCTACAACTTCGCCAATGGAAGAAAACAACTGTTTAGCAAAGTCGTTTTTGCCGCTAGAATAGGCGAGTGCGCTCATGCCTTTTCCGATAAGCGCAGGAGTGTTTGGCATTACGCGTACATAATCGCGTACACCTAAAACGCTTGACAGCTTTGAGATTGGTACGCCCGCCATTATTGAAATGACAGTTTGTGCAACAATACTGTCCTTTATATCTTCCATTATGGCGCTTGCAGACTGTGGTTTTACAGCAAAAAGCACAGTATCGCAATTACTCGCAAGATATTTATTATCTAGAGTTGTGGAAAGTCCCAATTTCCCGAATTCCGCAAGTTTAATGTTATCGACATCTGATATAATAATCTCGTTTGCACTCAAAATTTTGCTTGAAATTGCGCCTTTGACTATTGCAGTTGCCATATTACCTGCGCCAATAACGCCTAGTGAAAATTTAGCTTTCATAATATCTCCAATTTGTTTGACTATAAAGTCGATTTATAATATAATCATTATGCTTTAGGGGAGTGGCTCAACGGTAGAGCAGCGGTCTCCAAAACCGCTGGTTGCGTGTTCGAATCGCGTCTCCCCTGCCAAAATCTCAGACAATGTCTGGGATTTTTTCTTTGGGCAGGGTAGCGATTCTCACACGCAACTCGTGTGCGGCGGAAGTATCTTCCTTGCACCCGTGGTTGCGTCTGACGCTGCATTCTTGCAAGCAAGCTTGCGCCATTACGCTATTCCGTCGCCTTGCTCCTTAAAAATCGCGTCTTGGTGCCAAAAGTCTCAAACAAATCAATTGTTTGGGACTTTTTCTTTTGTGCAGGTAGCGATTCTCACACGCAACTCGTGTGCGACGGAAGTATCTAATCTTTTCGTGCTTTATGCGATATGGTACTTTTTTGTTCTATACAACGCATAATACACAATAGAACTAAGCGGTAAGTTCAACAAAAGTACAATAGGCACGATTATCGGCGCTATCATTGTATTTATATTGTTTACATCTGCGCCTACCAAGAAAAAGCCGATTAACATCACAATAACTGCAAGCTCAATACATAGCATCGTGCGGTTTAATATAGAAAGCTTAAAATTAAAGTTCGCACGCACGCGCTTTGAAGGGTTAGCAAAAAACATTCCTAGCGGAATTCCATACAATACTAAACCAATGGCAAGATAGGAAAGATACACGGAATAGCCAACTTTTGCTGCCGTAACCGACCACATAATGCCTATCATAGCAACGAAACATAAAAGAATAATCGAGAAACTATCGCGGCTTAGTCTATTTGATAGAATAAAGTTGAAAGAATAGTACTCTGCGGTGTTTGCCTTTGTGTAAGGTCTAACCTTGTATCCTTTTGCGTAAAGTCTCGTTTTCAATTCGGAATCGGAACCGCGTAATTGATTTTCGTTTTCGGCGGGGCGGAGAGGAAGTTCATTGTCTTTCCGTCTTGCCGTAATATTGCCAAACACGCTTTTATAATCAATATCTTGTTTTTCGAAGCTAAATTCTTCCTTTTTGCGCGGAAGAACATAAGAGGCAACATACTCGGCACTAGGTTCGGGTTGTGCAATTTGCACATAAGGTTGTGCGGAGTGCGTTTGCTGTGCATTTTGCGCATATTCGTTTTGTTGTTTTGTATATTGTGTTTGTGTAGAGTTTTGTGAGGATTGAGTTGCAGTTTTAACTTCATCCACATCAGCCGCTGTCTGCTTTTTTGCAAATATTAGCTGTTCTTGCTCGTGTTTAGCATTAATTAACCGCTCGCGTTCCTCTTCTTTTTGCGCTAAAATATCAAGCAGTGAAGCGTGTTCGTGTGAA
Source organism: Clostridia bacterium (assembly GCA_035270865.1). Lineage (GTDB taxonomy): Bacteria > Bacillota > Clostridia > Christensenellales > CAG-917 > STD2-102. The sequence goes on from DATESK010000003.1 coordinate 2,782, forward strand.
ACGCTGTCAAAAGACTTTTGAGCCTGTAACCTAACCGCAATTTCAGCTGTTTCGGCAGTAGGCTCAGTAGAAGTTGGTTTTTCAATGCTTTGGAAAACCTCAAGAAGCGTTTTGTGGGGAGATAGCGGATGATTGTCTTTTTCTTCACCTAAACTTGTTTGCCTATTTGTAAAAGCCGAATTTTCTGTTTGGTTATTGCTAATTACCTGCATTATAGGGGATAGTTCCTGCTTTGGCGGTGCAGTTGCAACTATATTTTGTTCGCCTTGTTGCGCCGTTTGCATAGTTGAAACACCTTGCGCTTGTTGCGATTGTAAAGCAGAAGCATATTGTAAAGCAGATTGCATTGTAGAACTATCTTGCGCTTTGGCTTGTTCCAAAACAATATTGTTACTGCTGTTCGCTTGTTCAAAATTGGCTAAAGGAATATTGCCGTCAAAAACTTTTCCAGTTGCGGAATCTATGTACTTGACAATGACTTTTTCTTTGACAACGATTTTTTCAACAATTTCAGGCAAAGTTTTTTCGCTCGTTTTGCTTGCAACCTTTTCATCACCATCGTTATCGTCTTTCTTTTTTGTGTAGGGGCGTAAATCGCTGACATTGAAGGGAGGCTCATCGTTTTCTAAATCAAATTTTGTGTCGGAAACGAGTTTATCAAGAATTGTGCGAGAAAATTCATATTCGCTTTTTTCTTTATTTAATGTATCATGGCCCTCATCGGTAAGTTTATAATACCTGCGCCGTCCGCCACCTGTATCTTCGGGTTCTCCAAGATAGGATTCAATAAATCCTTGTTTTTCAAGTCGCTTTAGAACGCTGTAAAGAGTGGGTTGTTTGAGCTTGTATTGTCCTTCACTTTTTGATTCAATTTCTTTTAAGATATCATATCCATATCGGTCGCCAGTTATTAGCGAACTTAAAATTATGGTGGTAACATTGCCACGAATAAGGTCGCTGTTTACAGATGATATATCCATATAATCTCCTAAATTATAATAATAATTTAATGAAGTACAAAGTTCAAAATTTTTTGCGTGCAAACTTTCAAACAATATTTTGTTACAAAACTACTTTGCAGTGCAGTTTTGTTATTTGTTAAGCCTAATAATCAAAATCAACATTGTCTTAATTATTTTTCAAATTCTACTCTAAATTCTAGCAAACTATTATATAT
>DATESK010000004.1:0-8849 GCA_035270865.1 Clostridia bacterium
CGCAAGACAAATAAATGAATATGAAGTTCAAAATTTTAGTTGTTTTTAGCGCACTTGCCTAAATAAAATATATTAAGTTGGTTTTGAGTGCAGTTATCCAATAAAATAGTGTTGAAAATTGTTATTCTATATGATAGGATAGAATAAGATAATAGTGTGGAGGAGTAGTGAAATTTCTGCATTTTGTGGATTTCATTGCAGTTTTCTTTTGAAAACAGCCTCGCGCTATTATGAAAAATATTTTTCGATAACACAAAGTAGGCAAAACAGCATGAAGAAGATTCGCAATACATTTTTAATTTTGTTAATGTTTGTCCTGACCGTGGCGGGGCTGACTTTTGCGTTATCTGAAAATGAAAGCGAAGTTGCCCAAGCGGCGAATACAACCTCTGTTACGATTATGGGAGAAAATATCACCACGCGTGTTGACCTTGCGGTGTTGTTTAGCGAAGTTGACGGCGATTTTGAAGGCTTTGCTTCATTTGAAGACGGTGTTTTAACTCTTGAAAATGTGAAAATTCAATTTATTTACACCGAAACTTCCGTAATAAATGCGTTAGACGGGGATTTGGAAATCGTTTTTGTCGGCGAAAATTATATGGATAACTCCGCATACGACGAAGCAACGGTTATCAAATTGGACAACGGATCGCTAACACTTTCAGGAGAGGGTAGTTTGAGCATAAATTCAGTTTCAACTCCTATAGTTGTTTTAGGCGGCGATATAACTTTTGATTGCACACATGTTGAACTTCAAAATTCCAATACCTCTATCCGACTTGATGGCTCAAGATATATTAACTTTAAGAAAGGTAGCATGACAAAAATTCAGGGCGGTAACCGCGCAATTTCAAATCTTTTGGGCGAGACTTTTCTGAATGATAGATATGAAGAGGGTTGTGGAATAAAAACTGGTTCATCTGAAGAAAACGCATTTCCAAATTCGGAATACACAGGTGAAAGATATGTTTTTGTATTTACGAACGCTGAGCTTTCATCGACGAATATTGAATTTGACAAATACAGGCCCTCATCCATAATTGTAACAATGACGCTGAACGGGAACACTTTTCAAGGCATAAACGCGTTAAATCTCGGCGTCAACTACTCTGTTTCTGGCAACACGGTTACCCTTTACGAAAACTGTTACAGCGACCGACCGCTCGGTGGCCGTACTTTGCAGTTTATTTTCTCACCCGGAACGGCAGTAGATTTTACTGTTCAAGTTGTTGACACAACGCCGACAACTTCAGTCAATCTTTCTATAAATTCGTCAACATATAATGCTGATTTCGCAAGACAAATTGAAACGACAATAAGCCAACCTGCAAAATTTCAGTCGGTGTCAAATATATCCGCCAATGATTACAACTATGACTACTCTTCGGGACGATTTGTTTTTAATGAAGCTTATGTCGCCGGACTCTCAAATGGCGAATACAGGTTTGTATTTTCCTTTTCGGGCGGCGCGTTTCCTAAAACATTTACCTTAACAGTCATAAATTCGGTTGCGGGATTTGATCCTAATCCGCCAACAGGCAACAATTCTTACATATCACCCGTGGCGGCAGTTTTTGACAAATACACTGCAAAACCCGAATACGCACCTCTTATTATTGATATTATATATAACGGCAACTCGCTTACCAGTATTAAGAACGGATTGGATACAATTTCATACAAATATTTCATTAAAGCCGAGGCTCAAATTACTATTGTTGTATTCTACCTAAACACGCTTGAAGTTGGCAACTATTCTTTAACTTTCAACTTTAGTGACGGCGAAGCGCAGGTTTTGACCCTTATTGTGAAAAATACCGATCCATTGCCGGACAATAAAACGCCTTATTACGAAGACCCGCTTGTCCGTATGGATATCCCGGGGCTAGGAGGCGGAACTATTGACGATTCCTTGGACAATGACTCCGGAAGTTCGGTACCTGAAATAATAGACGGCAACGGCGATACCGCCGCACTAATAATTATCGCAATCTTTAGCGGTGTTGGAGTGCTAAGTTGTGTTGTGTGGATTATATTACGCAAAAAACGCATAGTGTAAAAAACTGCGCTATTTGGTGTGATACTTCTCATACAAAAAACCCCGAACAGTTACATACAAAGAAGTATACTCCTGTCCGAGATTTTTCTTTCCCTTGTCTGACACTCAAATATCGCGGTTTTTTATTAGCTGATATAACACTTAAATATCACGACTTTTCTTAGCTGTATTGTTATTAAATATGCTATTTGGAGTGATACTTCTCATACAAAATCCCAAACAGTCATATACGAAAAAGTATACTCCTGTCCGAGATTTTCTCTTTTCCTTGTCTGACACTCAAATATCGCGGTTTTTTAATGCCGTATTCTATATCTTGAATGATCATATACGGAGCAGTATGTTGTATAGTCTTATTAAGGTTGTATACTATATAAAATATTATTAGAATATAGTTTAGCTTTTATCATCATAATTACATAAAGTTTACCTATTATAAGCCCTAGCAAAATTAAATTATATTATACTTATTTGTTGTTTTTGTTGACACTCGCTAATTTATTTGGTAAAGTATGCATTGAGCCGCTTGAGAAGGGTAAAAAGTGTGTAAATGCGCAAAGTGCAGAAATGTGCAAGTGTGCAAATCACCACCTACGCTCAGCGAGACTGGTTAGAGGAGGTAAAAAATGTACGCAATCATTGAAACTGGCGGCAAGCAATACAAAGTTCAAGAAGAAATGCTCGTCAAGGTTGAAAAGTTAGATGCAAATGTCGGAGATAAAGTTGCTCTCAAAGCAATTCTAGTTGCTGATAAAGACGGCAAAATCGTTGTTGGCGATGCAGCAGGCAAAACTGCAGTTATGGCAGAAGTAACAAAGCACGACAAAAGCGCAAAAATTTTGGTTTGTAAATACAAAGCAAAGAAGAACATCAGAAAGCGTCAAGGACATCGTCAGCCCTACACGGAACTGAAGATTGTTTCGATTGGCTAATGACAACAATAAGATTTTTTAGAGATGACAATAATTTTATCCATATTGTCGAGTGCGAAGGCCACACGGGATATGATGTCGAAGGATATGACATTGTATGCGCCGCGTTAAGCTCAATAGTTCAAACGGCGGTTTTGGGACTTATGCAAATTGCAAAGATTGCCGCGGACTACAAGGTTGACGAAAAAACAGGCTATCTTCGCGTTGCTCTTCCTAAGGTGATGACTGAAAAGGAAAAGCACGATGCGGATATAATTTTGAAAACTCTATATCTGGGGGCGTCCGACCTCTACGAAGGATTTTCGGACTATATAACTTTGGAGGTAAAGAACGATGTTTATTAAAATACAGTTATTTGCACACAAGAAAGGAGTCGGTTCCTCAAGAAACGGTCGAGATAGCCACGCGCAACGCCTTGGCACAAAACGCTCGGACGGACAATTTGTCTTGGCAGGGAACATTTTGGTGCGCCAAAGAGGCACTAGAATTCATCCCGGCGACAATGTTGGGATTGGAAGCGATGACACTTTGTTTGCAAAGATTGACGGAGTTGTCAGATTTGAAAGACGAGGCAAGTTCGATAAACAAGTAAGCGTATATCAAAAAGAGGCATAAACCACAAAGCGACCGAAAGTTTTCGGTCGCTTTTTTATTTGCTAACGGTTGGCGAGATTATTGCATTGGGGTACAAAACACGGCAAAACGCTTGCAAATGATGCGGCAAGCATTTTTAAGCACTATTTAATACAAAAAATTCACACAGCATATGAACTTCTTTATACCTAACGAAAAAAACTTTGATATTCGTGCCACGCTAGAATGCGGGCAGGTTTTTCGTTATTACGAAAATAGCGGAAAATTTACTGTGATTTCGGGCAATAAATTTTGCGAAATTATTGAGGAAGAAAATGGTTGCAGATTTTATTGTGAGGATGTAACTTTTTTCAAAAAATACTTTGATATTGACCGAAACTATGATATAATACAAAAGAAAATGCAGGATAAAGGGCTTGTTTCGTCAGCAATTGATTTTGGCAATGGAATTAGAATTCTAAATCAAGAACCAATTGAAGTCATCATTTCCTTCATAATATCTGCGAATAACCACATCCCACGAATTCAATCAATTATTGAGCGTTTATGCAAAGAGTTGGGCGAAGATATGGGCGGATATTTTGCATTTCCGACACTTGACGCGCTAGCTTCAAAGGATGAAAAATTCTACAGGGAGCAAGGTGCGGGATACAGAGCAAATTATATTGCCGAAACTGCTCAAATGCTGAAACTTGTTGATTTTGACGAACTTAATAAATTGTCCACAATAGATTTAAGGCGGGAGCTTGAAGCATTGAAAGGTGTCGGTAGAAAGGTTGCCGATTGCATTTTATTGTTTGCTTTTCATCGCACAGATGTGTTCCCCGTTGACACTTGGATACTTAAAGTATTTCGCCCCGAGTTTGGTGATATACCAGCCGCAAAGCTGTCTAAACTATTGGTGGAAAGATACGGCGAAAATTCAGGATATGTTCAGCAGTGGTTGTTCTATCAAAAAAGAACCGCAGTAAAAACAAAGGGTTAATATGGATATAAAACAAAAAGCCGAAAATCTGTAGATACAAAGATACTGCGAAATAAGTTGCGCTAAAAAAGACTGCACTTAATAATTTGCGATAAAATAGTCTGCACTTATTGATAAAGGAGTTTAGGATGAAAAACAAGAAGTATGTCGTTTTGGCAGATATTGAAAGCATAAGAATTCCATTCGCCGCATTCAATGAAGCCTTAAGTGAGTTGTCAAAGTTTGGCGAAGTTGTTTCCTGCAAATTTTACGGCTATTCTTCAAAGCGTACAAAGGATTATGGCGAATTTATTCAAGATAATAATTATGATGCTTTATCCGCGCTTCCTAAAAAAAGAAAGGGTAAATTGGATATGCGTCAAGTGATTGATGCAGTGCGCCTTGCGCAGTTCCCTAATGTGGACGGATTTTTCCTAATCTACGGCGCAGGAGATATAACGCCGCTTATTGCCTATCTTAAAGCCTACAACCTTGATGTTATCGCAGGGGTTATAGAACCCGACAAAAATTCAGTTTTGTGTAACAAAGTTATCATACTGAATTCATCCCCGCATACTAGCTTATAAATTCTAAATTTAACACTCGATATAAGTTTGAAAACTACTTGGAGGACTTAATATGAACACATCAAAAAAGTATGTTGTACTAGCTGACATTGAGAGCGTACGCGTTCCTTTCTCGGCTTTTGCAGCGGCGCTTGATGAGCTATCCCAAATCGGAGAAATTGCGGCTTGCAAGTTTTATGGTTATTCCGCAAAAAGAACTAAAGACTATGGCGAATTTATTCAAGAAAACAATTTCGATGCATTGTCAACTCTCCCTAAAAAGAGAAAGGGCAAATTGGATTTGCGCCAAGTTATTGACGCTGTGCGACTTGCGCAGTTTCCTAACATTGACGGATTTTTCCTGATTTATGGAAAGGGCGACATCACTCCTTTGATTGCGTACTTAAAATCCTATGGTATGGATGTTATAGCAGGAGTTATAGAACCAGACAAAAATTCTTCGCTGTGCAACAAAATTATCATATTAGATCCCGATAATCCTCACATTGAGGAAGTATTGAAAGAAGGATACAAGAAGGTTGAAAGCATAAAGATTGCCGCTTCAGTCAAGAAGCCCGCAGCACAAAAAGTGAAGACTGCAAACAAGATTGAAAAAGAAGATCACGAAATTTTAGAAGCCGAGGTAGAAACCGAAAAGCCTGAAACAGCGCAGTCAACAAAAGCCGCGCCAGCAAGCGGTGATGATGAGGGCGATGAATTGATTGCTCAGCTTTATAAGCTACTTGGCGAATAATATTCGTTTGAGTTTACTATAATAAAAAATTTTAGTATGCTCCAAACATTGTGTTGGGGCATTCTAGCATAAAGAGGTGTTTATGGGAAAAGTTACTTTTAAGAAAGAATTGTGCAAGGGCTGCGCGCTTTGCGTAGAGGCTTGCCCTACCAAAATTCTTGCAGTATCAAAAACAGAGAGCAATGACAAAGGCTATTTTGTTGCGGAATGTGTTGACCAATCAAAGTGCATTGCCTGTGCTTTTTGTGCAACAATGTGTCCTGATTGCGTAATCACGGTGGAAAAAGAATAGGCGAGAAAGCAAGCGCATGTGCGCGAAGGAGAAAATATGTCAGAGAAAAAACTAATGAAGGGAAATGAGGCGATAGCAGAAGCTGCAGTCCGCGCGGGCTGTAGATTTTATGCAGGTTATCCTATCACTCCGCAAAACGAAATTCCTGAATATATGTCTTGGAGATTAGCGGAAGTTAACGGACGGTTTGTTCAAGCCGAAAGTGAAGTGGCGGCAATAAATATGGTGTTTGGCTCGGCTGGCGCTGGCGGTAGAGCGATGACAAGTTCATCCTCGCCTGGTATCAGCTTAAAGCAAGAAGGTATTTCCTATATATGCGGAGCAGAACTTCCATGTGTTATTATCAATATGGTTAGAAGTGGTCCAGGACTTGGCGGAATTCAACCTGCGCAATGCGACTACTTTCAAGCAGTAAAGGGCGGCGGACACGGTGATTACCGTATGTTGGTCTACGCGCCTGCTTCCGTTCAAGAATGTGTAGATCTTATGTATACGGCTTGGGACAAAGCCGAACAATACCGCTTGCCCGTTATGATTTTGGGTGACGGTATGCTGGGACAAATTATGGAAGCGGTAAGCCTACCCGAAATGCGTGAGTTGAACACTATACCCAAAAAAGCGTGGGCAACCACAGGTGAGGGCTTCGGTGAAACACGCCGCATCATCAATTCATTGTATATCGTTCCTGATGAACTTGAAAAGATGAACCACAAATTGCAGGATGTTTACGACACAATGGCGGAAAATGAAACATCTGTTGAGGAATACTTAGTAGATGATGCAGACATAATTTTGACTGCGTACGGCACGGTTGGCAGAATAGTTAAGAGTGCGGTTGACATACTTCGAGGCGAGGGAATAAAGGCAGGACTTATCCGTCCTATCACCGTTTATCCTTTCCCGACAGAAAGTTTTGCAAAAGCTGCAAACAACAAAGTAAAAGAATTTGTCGCAGTTGAACTTTCTATGGGACAATACATAGAAGATGTCAAACTTTCCGTTGACGGAAAGAAGCCTGTTAAATTCTATGGCAGGTCAGGCGGTAACATTATGTCGCCTGAGGATGTTGTAGCTTTTGTCAAAAAGGAGGTAAAGTAATATGAGTATAGTATTTGAGAAAACGCAATTTTTGACAGATGTACCTTCGCATTATTGCCCAGGCTGCACGCACGGAATTGCGCATAGATTAGTTGCTGAAGCGCTTGATGAACTTGGTGTTAAAGGTCATGTGGTGGGAGTTGCGCCCGTAGGTTGCGCAGTTTTTGCGTACAACTACTTTAACATCGATATGCAACAAGCGGCGCACGGCAGAGCTCCTGCTGTTGCAACGGGCATAAAATATACTAATCCCGATAATATCGTTTTTGCCTACCAAGGTGACGGCGACCTTGCAAGTATTGGTATTGCTGAAATTATCCATGCCGCAACGCGCGGAACTAATATTACTGTAATATTTATCAACAATGCAATTTACGGTATGACGGGCGGGCAAATGGCGCCCACGACAATGGTTGGACAAAAGGCGACAACCTGCATTTATGGCAGAGATCCGCAGGTAAACGGCAATCCTATCAAAGTTTGCGAATTGCTTTCAACCCTAGACGGACCTTCGTATATTGAAAGAGTTTCTTTAGGCGATGTAAAAGGCGTTAAGCAGGCAAAAAAGGCAGTCCTAAAGGCATTCCAAAACCAAATTGACTGCAAAGGCTTTTCCTTTGTGGAAATGCTTTCATCTTGCCCTACAAACTGGCATATGACTCCGACACAGGCAACTGCTTATGTTAAAAACGAAATGACAAAGAAATATCCTCTCGGCGTTTTCAAGGAGGTAAAATAATATGGAAAAACTTATTGTTGCAGGATTTGGCGGACAAGGCGTTTTGAGCCTTGGGCAAATGATTGCGTATGCCGCAATGTATGAAAACAAAGCGGTAACTTGGCTTCCGTCATACGGTCCAGAAATGCGTGGTGGCACAGCAAACTGCTCGGTTATAGTTGACGATGTGGCAGTTGCTTCACCCATTATTGCAAACCCCGATACGCTTATTGCTATGAACAAACCGAGTTTAGACAAGTTTGTCAACACCGTTAAGAAAGGCGGACATATCCTTGTCAATAGCTCGCTTATAAGCGACAAGGTGAAGCGTGATGATGTTACGACAATTTATATTGATGCGAACGAGATAGCCCACTCAATCGGCAATGACAAGGCGTCAAACCTTGTTGTACTTGGTGCGTATATCAAAGCATCAAAACTATTTGAAAAAGATGTTATGTTGTCCACGATTGCGAAAGTATTCGCGACAAAGCCAAAGTTTATTCCTTCAAATCAAGCTGCGTTTCTTGCAGGATACGATATGCAATAATACAAATTATAAATAAACAAAAAACAAGGCGCAATGCCTTGTTTTTTTAATGGACAAATTACGATCCAAACACTCAAACACTCAAACACTCAAACACTCAAACACTCAATCACTCAATCACTCAAACACTAAACACTAAACACTAAACACTCAAACTAAATAACTAGATATAATACCTAAGCAAAGCAAACACCTAAGCAATCACCTAAGCAAACACTAAACACTTCTTGACTGTGTGACTTGATTTGATGATGTAGTCAACTGCTTGAATGATTATTATTCCAAACATTGCGCCGATAGTGTTCAATATGAGATCGTCAAG
>DATESK010000005.1:0-5823 GCA_035270865.1 Clostridia bacterium
CTATTTTGTGCAAGTATTGATAAAACAGCGGATGAAAAATTGTGTGGCATTTTCCATAGCATCCTTAGAAACCCGTTCGTTAATACCGTGAATTCTGTTTTGGTCATCAACCGCATTGATAAACGGACCGAATCGGAAAACATTTTGGGTTAGGGGATAATAGAACCGCCCGTCATCTGCGGCAATAAACATAAAGGGCGCGACAACGACATCCTCAAAACTTTCGTTGATAGACTGCACGATAGCTTTGTAGGACTCTGCGTTGACATCAGCTTCGGGTGTAGGACTTGTATAGGAAACAGGCTTCGCCTCAACATCTTTTCCTAAAAGTTTTTTTAGATAAGCGATAACATCGTCCATTGTTTCGCCCGTGATTATACGGGTGTTTATGTTGGCCCTTGCCTCTCCAGGCATTACATTTCGAGCTGACGAACCCCATAGCATAGTCGGCGCAAAGGTGGTGCGGACAAGCGCGTTTGTCATTGGAGATGCGACCGTGAAAATCTTTTTAACAATAGGACTTAGAATATCACGGTTTGTAAATATAAATTTGAAAAGAGGATTACAGTATGGTGAAAGTTCTTTGAAAGTAACCTTCGTCATATTTGTCCAGCGAGTAGGCATAGGATTTTTCTCGACTTTGGCTACCGCTTCTGACAGCATTCCCACGGCAGTATGGCGTTTGGGGTTGGATGCGTGTCCGCCTGCTTTTTTGACGGATAATTCAATATCGCTGTTGCCTTTCTCGCACGCGCCGATTAGTGCGACCGTGCCGTTTATTCCAAGCAATTTACCGTTCATCATTGTGCCGCCCTCATCAAGCACAAATTCCATTTGTATACCTTTTTCTTCAAGGTGTTTTACAATGTTGGGGGCGCCGTCAAAGGAATTGCTCGGTTCTTCATCGTGTCCAAAGCATAGATATATATCACGCTCAAAAACTTGTCCTTTTGATAACAGAAGTTCAAGGGCTTCGAGCAAAGCTATCATATGCCCTTTCATATCTTGAGCGCCTCTGCCGTAAACAAATCCCTCATCCGTGATTTTTCCAGAGAAACAACCCTCTTCCCAACCTTCATCCGTTGCAGGCACAACATCTTGATGTGCAAGGAAACACGCGGGCTTAAGATTTGAGTTTTTACCCTTTACAAAGTAGATTAAACTGTAATCGGCAATAATTGTTTTTTCTGCCACTTTATGCAACAAAGGGTATGTTTTTTCCAACCATTTGTGATAATCTAAAAATGCTTTTGAGTTACTTACATATTCTTCAACCATAGAAATTGTTGGAATTTGAACAGCCTCGGAAAGATGCTTAACAATGATTTCGCTGTCTACGTTTTCTTTGATTTGCGGAATTTCACCCGTCTTAATTTTGGGTTTATTGCAAAAAGAGCGAATTAGCATAACAATTATTAAAGTTCCGAAAAGGGCGAGAACTGCGTCCAAAATGTAAAAAAAGATATCCATTGTGCCTCCAAACACCACATTAAAATTAAAATTGAACTTTTTGTCCATTTTTTATTATACAGAGTTTTGTGCCGTATTTCAAGAGCCATTTTTTGAGGAATAGACGGATGTGTATTAAAGTTAGTATAAAATTTATGTTTGACTTTACGGTGATTGTATTGTATTATATTTAGTAAATTAAACTACTTGGATTGCGAATAATAAAACGAGAGGTTTTATAATGAAAAAGTTTGCCGCTTTTTTAATTTGTGCAGTACTAATATCGTCCTTGATAATCTCCTTTACCGCATGCTCTGTCAAAGATACGGGTTATGCAATCCACGATTCCTTAATTAGCGACAACTATGTCGATTATGCAAAAGAAGTTGAACTCAACACCGAAACTTATCCGCAAATTGCCGACCAAGGACTGTTTTTAGTATCGGGCTATGACGCAGAAGGCAAAGCAGTTGAAATCGCAGCGGATGACGCGAACAACATCAAAAATAATTTTGACGCAACCCTGCCTTCTATTATTCTTGTTCATGGCGTAAAACTTAGACAAGGTCGTTACGGCAACACCTACTTTATGTCGGAAAATCAAGGCGAGTCAAAAGAATTAGGCAATATTTTCCGAAGCGGTGAAAATGCTAAAGGGCAAAAATGGAATTTGTTTTACTTTCATTATGAAAAATTTGCCGATGCTGAAGGTGATGACCAAATGGCATCATTGAACCCGACCGATACTGAAAGAAGAGTTTGGATGCGCGGGTTAGACGGTGAGGGCAACCAATTTTGTAACCCTGACGGGTCATACAGCGGACAAGATGCCTTAGCGTACAGCCTTGCGGAGTTTTTTGCGGCGGAATATATTCGCACAATGAATGCCGTTAACGCTGAGTTTCCCAATTATGCAACAAGTGGCAACGAAATTAGAACCGCTTCCCACTCGATGGGCGGAGCGTTGACAGTGGCAACTGTGTCCCTTCTCAACATCCTATCACATGACGGACAACTTAATTCGGGTTTGCTTCCCGACCGTATGGCGTTGCTTGACAGCTATGTAGGCGGCGGTTCGGATACTTCCTACAAAATTGCGTGGTCTAATAAAAATTATATAAATAACAGTCCGCGTTCTAATTATTACTACTCTCTTGAAAACATTGTAAAAGACGCAAATATCGCCGTAGAATTTTATTACAATCAAGACGCTTGGGTTCCGTTTACGGGTATGCTCAATTTGGATGAAAATGAACAAACAAAAAATTTGGTGTATTTTAAGGAAATTTCTAAGTTAGCGCCTATGTTATTGCTTTATCCTGATTTTACAAATGTGAACGGGGTTTCATTTGACGGACATGATGCGATAATGGAATGGTATTTTACTTCTTACAAGTCTGCTGAAATCAAATATTATGATAAAGGTGATTTTGTTGCGAATACAGAAGAGACCGAAATGGGCGCGCTTAAAGATAACGCCGTATCAATAGGAATTGCGCCGTCAGCCACGACCTCTGCAGAACAAATTCGCAATCTTCGCGGTGTCAGTCTTGAAATGAAAAAAACTTGGAGTTATAACGACTGCGCGAGTATTGAATGTGATGATGATGTAATTGTAAATAAATAACCGTAGTTTCAAAAACTAGGTTGACATAAAAGTATAGATAAAAATAATGATATAAAGCGAGAGAACTCACAATGTGTGAGGGGAACTTGTGCCGATAGGAGCAACTCGCGTATAAAAGCGAAACGGCAAGACATGCAGTTAGCGAAAATTTACGCTGATGCGAGATGCGCACAGCACTTAGGAGGTTTTATGAACAGGTATGTAGAAGAATTTATTAACAAGTCGGCAGCACTAACAAAGCCTGATAAAATTGTTATGATTGACGGCTCAAAAGCGCAAAGTGAAGCTTTGAAAAAAGAAGCGTGTCAAAGCGGTGAGATTATCAAGCTTAATGAGGAACTTTTGCCCGATTGCTATTTGCATCGTACCGCAATTAACGATGTCGCAAGGGTTGAAGGTAGAACTTTTATCTGCACGGAGAAACAGGAAAACGCAGGCCCTACAAACAACTGGAAAGAAAGTAAAGAAGCGTACGCAATGCTTGAGCCGATTTTTGACGGTTCAATGAAAGGCAGAACGATGTATGTCATTCCTTATTCAATGGGCGCAGTCGGCTCTAAGTTTTCAAAAATAGGCATTGAACTTACCGACAGTATTTATGTTGTTCTGAATATGGATATAATGACAAGAGTGGGCCAAAAAGTGCTTGATGAACTGGGCGACAGTTCGGATTTTGTCCGCGGATTGCATTCCAAAGCAGAACTTAATGAGGAAAAGAGATACATTTGCCATTTCCCAGAAGATAATACAATTATGTCCGTTAACTCTGGTTACGGCGGAAATGTTTTGCTCGGCAAAAAATGCTTCGCTCTGCGTATTGCATCATACCTCGGTCAAAAAGAGGGTTGGCTTGCTGAACATATGTTGATTTTAGGACTTGAAAAACCTAACGGCGAAGTAAAGTATATTGCCGCCGCTTTCCCGTCAGCTTGCGGAAAAACGAACCTTGCTATGCTTATTCCGCCGAAATATTTTTCGGATAAAGGCTACAAGATACACACAGTAGGCGATGATATTGCTTGGATAAGAAAGGGTAAAGACGGCAGGCTTTATGCAATCAATCCTGAAAACGGATTTTTCGGCGTTGCACCTGGAACAAATGTAAAATCAAATCCTAACGCGCTTGCTTCAACAAAACAAGGTACAATATTCACTAATGTTGTGCATAACCTAGAAAATAATACGGTATGGTGGGAAGGACTTGATAAAAATCCGCCAAAGTATGCTGTGGACTGGAAAGGAAACCCGTGGTCTGGTGAGAGCGATGTAAAGGGAGCGCATCCCAACAGCCGTTTCACCGCACCCGCGAAAAACTGCCCTTGCATAAGTGATGAGTTTGAAAATCCTGAAGGCGTACCGCTTTCGGCAATCATATTCGGCGGAAGACGCGCTCAAACAACACCTCTTGTTTATGAGGCGACAAACTGGGCGAACGGCGTCTTTATCGGCTCAATTATGGCAAGCGAAACAACAGCTGCCGCAACAGGAGCAGTAGGTGTGGTCCGCCACGATCCTATGGCAATGTTACCGTTCTGCGGTTATCATATGGGCGATTATTTCCAACATTGGCTTGATGTGGGTGAAGCGACAGAGAAACAACCTAAGTTTTTCAATGTTAACTGGTTTAGAACTGATGACGAAGGCAATTTCTTATGGCCTGGCTTTGGTGATAATATGAGAGTTCTTGACTGGATTATCCGCCGCTGTGAAGGCACGGTCGATGCAGTAAAGACGCCTATCGGATATGTTCCAAATCCTGAAGATATTGAACTTGAAGGAACAGATATGACAGCAGACGATATTGCGGGATTGCTCACGGTGGACAAAGACTTGTGGAAGAAGGAAGTTGAAGGCATAGAAGAATTTTATAAGAAATTTGGAGATAAGATGCCTAAAGAACTTTCGGAACATCTTGCAATTCTTAAAAGAAGCTTTTAACTCTTACTAGTAATAAAAAAGGAATCGCCCTGTTAACGCAGGGCGAATTATTTTGAAATGGAACTATACAAAAAATATATAACAGAACACTTAAATGAAGACGGAACTCTTGGCGGACTTGATTACAATGTTCCCAAGGATTTCAATTTTGCTTATGATGTAGTTGATTATTTCGGGAAGACCGAACCTGACAGACGCGCGATGATTTGGGTGGCGGATGACGAAAGCGACCGCACCTTTACATTTGGAGATATAATGCGCGGATCAAATCAAACCGCCAATTACTTCAAATCCTTAGGCATTAAAAAGGGCGACAAGGTACTTATGATTTTGCGCCGTCATTATGAGTTTTGGTTTGCAATCGTTGCTCTTCACAAAATTGGGGCTATTGTTATTCCCGCAACTGATCAGCTAAAGAAAAAGGACATAACATACCGCTTTGAAAAAGCGGGAGTATCAGCGATTATTTGCACGGCTGATGGTAGTATTCTTGATGAGGCGGTGCAAGCCGTTGAAGAATACAAGGATAGTATAAAAGTCAAAATTGTTGTCAACGGCGAATGTAACTGCTGGTCTAAATTTAATGAAAATGTAAAGAAGTTTTCTGCGGAATTTAATCGTCCAACAGGTGATGATGCAACTTTTAGCGATGATCTTATGTTGATGTACTTTACATCGGGAACAACTGCCTATCCAAAGATTGTTGCCTATGATTATACATATCCGCTTGGACATTTTACAACGGCGAAATGGTGGCATAATGTTGACCCAAACGGAGTGCATTTTACTGTTGCCGAAACAGGTTGGGC
>DATESK010000006.1:0-7779 GCA_035270865.1 Clostridia bacterium
GCAGAGCGGGACGATTTGGAGGAGGCGCAGAGCACGGGCGCACTAAGCGTGGCACGGCGCAAAATGATTTCCGACCTTTTACAGAGTGAACAAACTCAAACAGAATTTGACCGCGACGTTTTCAGCAAGCTAATAGAGATAGTGCGTGTATACAACCGCGACGACATAACATTTATATTCAAGGACGGCACCAAGGTCAAGGCGGATTTAGGGGTTACGGTTTAATTATTAATCTCATTTTTATTCTATTTTCAAGGCAAATTGCCAAAAAGCATTGAGATAAAAATTAGTAATTGGTATAATATGGAAAATAATATTTAACAGAAACGAATGTTTCTAGTATTATGATTGCGATGATTTTTCAATCGTTGATGTTGGGGGTATTAAATGAAAAGAAAGAATGTCATTATTTTAGTATTAGCGGTTTTATTGCTTATTAGCTTGCTTACGGCTTGTGGCAGCAATGTATCATTCAAAATTGACTTTATTGTTGATGGCGATGTTTACCATACAGTTGACTCAAAAGGCAATGAAGAAATACAGGTGCCTACCGACCCTGAAAAAGAGGGTTACATATTCGATGGTTGGTATTGGGATAAAGATACATGGGAAAAACCTTTTACAGCCGATTCTCTTTTGCACGCACCTTTGAGCGACAATATGACAGTATATGCAAAATGGCGGGCTGAAGAGGAATTAATGGGAACTGAGGCTGCTTTTGGCGGCGACTTTAAAAAAACTAACGAGGACGAATATTCTGTTGTTGTACCTAATTCGGTGTCCGTATTTTCGCTTAACAATATTGTTACAGTAAATTTAAAAAGCAGTTGGGTTTTAGCTACGGATGTTTTTGCAAATAATGTTGCAGTGCAGTTGATTAGGAAAATAGTTTGATTAGTGAATAAGAATCAGGTGGAAGGTAATATGTCAATTAGTTATAACAAACTTTGGAAGTTGCTCATTGATAAAAAGTTGAACAAAACCGATTTAAGGATAAAGGCGGATATAGGTACATCGACTTTAGCTAAACTCAGTAAGGATCAACCCGTTAGTATGTCCGTGATTATGAAGATTTGCGAAGTGCTTGAGTGCGATGTTGACGATGTTATGGAAATTATGAAAGCTGATAAAAATATATAATTTTTTTACTTTTGAATGTCGAATTATAAGGGATACAAAGTAATTGTGTCGAAGGTATTGAAGCTAAGAATCTAAAGAAGTTTTGTATAAAGGAATATTGGATAGATAGACAAAGGGATGTTTGATGTTACAAAGGAGGTGACCGCTGAATGAACAAAGAAATTTTTATTTCGCACTCGTCAAAAGATAAGGACAGAGTGGACGAAATTCTCAAGGTCATCGAGGATGCCGGAATTAAATGCTGGATTGCTCCACGCGACGTTCTCGGCGGAATGGCGTACGCAGAAGAAATTGTTGACGGGATAAAGGCATGCCGAATAGTGTTGCTTGTTGTTTCCGCAAGTATTGTCAAGTCTGAACACATCCTTAACGAAGTTGAACTCGCTATAAACAATTCAAAAATTATTCTTCCTTTTAAAATTGACCCTATTGAATATACCGACAGTTATAAATACTATCTCAATCGCAAACACCGCATAGAGGCGTTGCCGGATCCTCAAGAATACTACGGAGAACTTGTCGCGTCATTAAAACATTTACTTAGTAAGACCGAGGATAATCCTGATACGGAAGATGACGCGGAGTTAATTGCGATTAGAGAGCGTAACCGTAAGCGGTTGATCAACTCGACAAAGGAAAAGCGGCTGTCTTTCGGGCTTAGTATCCAAACCGACAGTTTTGCAGATGAATTCCACTTCTACAAGACTATAAAGCGCCTCGACGTTATTGATACGCCGAATCTGAAGTATTCAAACTATCGTTGGATAGAGATTGAAAACCAAAGTGAAAGACCGACGAGATCTATCATTCATAAGGAATGCGGCGATAATAAGGTTCGTTTTTCCGATATGCGCTTTACGGCGAGGCAATATATAGACGGGCAGGGAGAATTGCTTGATGTCGATTCACAAACGGCGGTGCAGCCTAACTTTGAGCAAATCGTCAAAATCCTTTTCAAAAAAGAATTGATGCCCGGAGAAAGCACGAGAGTATTTTATCGTCTAGACTGGCCCGGTGAGCCGAGTGCGTATTGCGATGAGTTAAGTACAAGCATTTCATTAACGCGTTATCCCAAAGGCGTAGGCAGGTTGACTTTCGGCATTTTTGATACCGTACCACTATACGACTTTGAAATTCAAGAGGTATCGGCGGGTTTTGAGATAAAAGTGGCAGGTGCTACGCACAAAGAAATTCAAATTGAGGACGAGCCGGATTTAAAGCCGTTACACGGCAAAATAAAAGCCTCGGGAATAGTTTTTGATGTTTCCGATGCGGCGGACAACGCTTCTTACAGAATACTATACAAACAGCGCAAGGAAAATAAACCTACGGAGGATGATGGATTTTAATCATGAGCGATTATAAAGACACACCGAGTTTCTTCAATAGCGAAGAAGTTTTAAAAAAATATTTGGGAAATACCAGTTATTATACCGCGCTTCGTAATGCGGTGACTAAGCTTGTAAAGCTGATAAAACCTGAAAAAGTAGTTGAGCTGGGTGCAGCGACCGGCGCAACGACCATAATGCTCGCAAAGAAATTTAAGAGCATTGACTTTTTCGGCTCTGACATCCGACCTGATGTTGTGGAAATTGCTAAGCACGCGGCGGACAAGCAGGGTGTGGCAAACGCCGCTTTCGGCACGGTTGATATGTGTCGTTTTGCGGAACGACCTGCCGATACCGATTTTGTATTTTTGCTGTATTCGTTTCATCACATTGTCGACCCTCTCGGGTTGAAAGAGAAATTTTTTGCGGATATGTTTCGAAATATGAAAAAAGGCGCATATCTTTGCATCGCGGAATCCTTTATCCCGGAGGATGCGAAAGATAATACAGACGCAGAGAAAATCTTAGAGTTGTGGAACGCCCGCAGCGTAGAGGGCGGAGCGTCGACCTATTGGAACTCGCTATCCGGTCTATCAAAGTCTAAATTGAGACTGGCAAAAGAAACCGCCGAATATTGCGGAAAGAACGAACTGGTTGCCGGCGGACTTGTTGCAAAGCGCCAAGACGAGTATCTTGTTAAACGGTCATGGGTTGTTGAGCAAGGCGGGAAAGCCGGATTTGTTGTTGTCATTAACGAACCTGTCAACGCACATGGTGACGGGGTGATTTTATTGAGGAAGTCATAGTGGAACGACTAGAATTAGCAGAAGTAATTTCAAAAGAATCGTTTTTCGAGGGGCAAAGAGTATTGCTTGATTTTATGGAGCAATTTGAAGGAAGCGACTATATTTTGGTGGGCAATACGAATCACGGTTTTGTTGCGATAACGTCGGAAAACCATAGCTCGCCGAATTATGAGCCGCGCAGTTTTCGCTTTAATATCGGCGCATTGCATCAATATGTACTTACAGACGAGAGTAGAGTAAAGTACGCTGACGAACTAAAAAGTGGCAATACCGTTTTGATTGGCAGCAAAGATGGTTTTCGTAAGCTACCGATAGCTCGGATCAAAAAGGAAATTCGCCCTTTTGTTAAATTATGTTGTAAGCACGGAGAAACTATAATCAGTGTTATTTTACAAGACGAAGCGACAACGATATTATTTGGAGAGAACGGCGTTAAGTTGTTATCAGAAGTGCAAGTAGGGGATAAAGTATTGGTTATGCCGTGGGGAAAGGCGAGCCATCTCGGCAAGTTAAAAGAAGAATTTTGTGAGGAAAGCTAATGATCGAAAACATTTTTAGTATTATAACAATAGTTGTGGTTGTAGCGGTTTTTGGCTTTTATTTTTTAATTAAGAAAAAGGAAGGCAAGGACTCGGTTTATGCAGTTTACTTTATTACTGTTTTGCTTACCGGAACTGCGCTTTATGCGCTGGGTTTGTCTTATAAACAAGATGCAGATACGACTTTTTCGCCATTATTCCTTATCGCCAGATCATTTGCGCTTTCAATAAAATCTTTCGGTGGAGATTTTAATGCTTCCGCTTTTTCAAAACTTGCAGAAGCCAACACGCTATTTGCCGGTGCTGCGGTCATTCATTATTTTGCGGCGATGGTTTTGACATTCTTAGTTGTGATAAAACTATTTGGGAAAAATGCGATGAACAGACTCCATGTTTTTATTAATTCGCGCCGAGCAAAATATATTGTTGTCGGAGCAAGCGGGCAAGCTGAAATTTTCTTTAAAAGTTTTGATTATAAGAAGAAAAAGCGTACAACGGTTATACTGGAAGCGAAGCAAAAAGATAAAAAGAATGAGCTAATGTTTAGAGGGTTCGCCGTTGTTGTGATAAGAGACGGTGAATATGAGATATCAAAGAAAAGAGATAAGGCGAGTAAAAAGAATATCACAAGAGATACTTACGGAGCTTTGAAAACAGCAGGATTTAACCGCAATAAAAAAGATACAAAAATTATTGCGATGTCCGAAAGCGACGAGGTCAACCTTCTTGTTGCCAAGATAGTAACAGATCGTATCAGTGATGCTATCGAACCTGAGAAAAAGAGTGACGGCAGAATAAAGACATTGTCACAGGAACAAGAGACTAAGCTTGAAGCAATTAAGCTCTCGGCGCATATTATGTATATTTTTATTGAGCGCACGGAGCATTTTGCTTTTATCGAATACGCGCTTGGTCGCGTGAGATTCTTTAATCCGTTTGAAGTCCGCGCCCGTAAGTTTATGCTTGAAAACCCGATAACTTCTTTGATTCCTAAGAAGTGGATTAATACCGATAAGGCAAGGCTGTACAACCAAGCTGAAAACGGTTTAGGCAGACCGTATCGAATCGGAAATATTTTTATCGGGTTCGGCGTCAATAACCACCAAATATTTAAAAAGAGTATTTGCAATTATCAATTGCTTGATATTGACTATAATGCTTTGATTATTGACAAAGATGCAACGCGGAGCGAAAAGCAATTCCGCAATGCCGCCCCCGGCTTATTCGACAGATATGAAACGGTTAAGGATGCGAAGGGTAATCTTGTGGCAAAGCTGATTTCTCGCGGCGCAGAGTTAAAACCGAATCCAGATGGAGACATCTATTATCCGAGCGGAGAGGAAAAGACAAACATCGTGTTTGCCGATATTGATGTCTTAAGCGAGGATTTTTATAAAAGAATAATTGCAGAATGCGAGAGCAAAGATATTGTTTCGGTTATCATCTCGCTCGGTAATGATAAATTGAGTGTTGAAACGGCGCTTGAACTAAGGCAAAAGCTGTACGAGCGAGAATTGATTAAAGGAAAAATAGGGGACGCAGAATACGAACGTGTCCGTATATTTGTTAAAATTGCAAAGGAAACAGTAATTTCCGATGAAACATTATTTAACGATAAGAACGATATTGATTGCGAAATAAAGATATTTGGCGCGGATAAAGAAGTTCTTACCGAGAATTATATCATTCAAGAGGAACTTGACTTCCTCGCTAAACGTATCGCTAACGATTATTGGAAAATCGCTAAGGGCGACGCACAAACGACAAACGCCGTAACCAAATGGGATACGCTGACCGATTTAAAGCGCGAATCTAATCGTTATTCTGCCATGGCGATAAAAACAAAACTGAATTTACTGGGCTTTGATTTAAGGGCGGGCGACGGCAGGATTGCAACGTCAAAGGAAGTTGCTTCCGCTTACAGCACAGCGTACGATTTATCGCTGTCATATAAGCAACGAGTGGAAAAAGATACCGGCAAATTTGTTGATTTTTTAGAACGCGACGACGAAGGCAAAATTCGTGACACCGCTCGCAATAATCTCGCTCGGCTCGAGCACCAGCGCTGGTCTATATTTCATCTTGTAAGCGGCTGGACGAAGCTTGAAATTGCAAAAGTGACCGTTATCAGTCGCCAAGACGAAAAAGCCAAGCAGCACGCTTGTATTACTACATTTGAAGGACTAACTGACTTGCGCGAAAAGCAAGCGGCTCTCGCATTAACAAAAGCAAAAGAGAGCAAAAAAGTACTATCAGAGGACACTGCGCTATCAGATGCCGATACCGTATGCTACGACTTTGATGTTATGGACAGGCTGTTTGGGAATTTGGACAAGTCTAAATATGCAATTGAGATACAAAAGGAGGTTTCGCATTAGTGGATTGGAAAGACATAAGCATTGCAATTGATTATCATTACTATCTTCAAAAAGGCTGTTTCTTTTCGGAGTACTTTGACACTGCAAACGCAAGATTTGCATTTAGTTGCATGTATAAAGACAGCTTGTCTTTTATTTGGAATCATTGTTTTCCAACAAGTATTCAAGAACGTGAATATAAAAAATTTGTTGATGATGCAATTGTGCTTTTTAGAGACAAAGGACGGAAACCAGCGTTTTATCTTGATCATCGATTTTTAAATTCAAATTTTGAGAAATTTATCTTGAATAATGGATTTAAGTGTTTAGATAACGAAGCGTGGATGTTTTTGTCTAAAGCGGCTAAATGTAAAGCCAATAGAGCTGTATCGACTTCTTTGAAATTTAAGGAAGTAGAAACAGCGAAAGAGCTATCATCTTTTTTTAATATCTGCCGTGAAAACTTTGATGAGGAACATTCAATAGCTTTAACTAATGAGTATTTAAAAAAGACAGACAAAAAAGTTCAACATTTTATTGGAAGATTAAAAGACGAGGATTTGGCGATATTTAGCTTGTATTCTAAGGACGGGTTTTGTACTATTCATAATGTAGCCGTGGCTAATGCTCACCAACAAAAAGGTTTGTGATACTGTGCAAAAATTAGGACAGTTAGGAGTTAACGCAATAGATGATTTATCCAAACTAACAGCAGAAAAGCAAGAAAAATTGTTTTCAGCAATTAGCGGTTATAAGTTTGATACAGAGTTTGTTTTGCAGTTTATAGCATCACTTATAGCAACAGCGCAGTGTCCCCAAAAGCCAGATGTAACAGATATCATAGTATCCATACCACCTTATTGGCTTGCAGATAATGAAATCATAGCAGAGCTTATGGAGTTTTTATCCTTGTTTATATCAAGTAAAAAAACAATAAAAAGCACAGGAGAGTGTCTTTAGCGTAGACGGTGATTTTACTAGTCAGTTACTTTACGCAAGCATAAAGACAGGGTTAAATGTGCCTTTAGGCGATTTATCTTTGCACACACTGTTTGATTTGTTGAATTATTCGGCGGAGATAGATGCAGTAACACTTGCAACAATAGATGGCAAAAGTATTAGGAAATCAAAGCCAATGAATTTGGCGGAGATGACCAAACAAGGCAAGGTGAAGGGGTAAATGGATGGTGTAACAAGACAATTAGCAGAGTATTTTGAAAGGTTAGAAAAGGTTGGCGATATAGCGGTTGAATGTCTAAAAGAGCAAATAGATATAGAAGCGGAAAGTGTAGAGCAAAAAATAAGAGAAAACACGCCAGAAGATACAGGTGGACTAAAAGCAAGTTTTACAAAGACCAAAATACAAGAAAACAACCGCTATGGTTACCGACTAGAATATGAAGGCAACAACTCTAAAGGCGTACCCTATGCCAAGATTGCAAATATTTTAAACAGTGGAACTTCTACAATAAAGCCGAAGAGATTTATATCCAAAGCGGTACATAAATTGAAAGGCTTAGATGACAGGGCGGCGAAAAGATTTGAGGATAAGACCAAATAAGTTTCATTTACAAGTATTTTCAATTATATTTTGACACTGTATCATAAC
>DATESK010000007.1:0-3303 GCA_035270865.1 Clostridia bacterium
CATACAGTTCAATTTGGCACTCTCCGGAAAACACAAAATCTATATCGCCGATATGCGAATTTTGTTCAACTACTTTTTCAAGTTCTAAAATCAATCTTTCATTTCCGTCATATACTTGCGTTTTATTAGATATTTCTTTAATTAAATTCTCAATTAAAAAATAATGTGAACAACCTAAAACTATATTTTCATAATTTTTTGAGTCAAGCTGTGATTGCAGCATTTCTTTAATTTGAGCAGTAGTTTCAAGTTGACGGTCCTCCGATTCTTCAAATAAAGTTGTTATCAATGAAGCTAAGTCCGTTGTGTCAATAGTTTGAAATCCGTTTTCTTTTACTTTGAGCTTTTTTAATGTATTAGGCGTTGCAAGCACTACTGTGTTTTGCGGTGTAAATTCCCCAAGAGGCGGAAGCAATTTGAAAACACTTTTATCCGCTATGTGCGATGAGGCTGTGTTGCAAGCAAGCACAACATACTCACAGGACTGTTCTAAGTACGCTATGGCATTAGAAACAACGCTTTTTAGTTCCTCGTTTTGCAATGAACCAAGAGGGAAGTGCGCATTATCGGAATAATACAGATAATCACAATATGGAAATTTGATGATGAGTTTAGCAAGGGTAGAGAGCCCGCCTATTCCGCTGTCGTAAATTCCTATTCTTTTCATAATAAAACTTATGTTAAAAATCCAGGATTATTCAAAATTCAAAAAAAATAATACTTGCAGTAGGCAATATATTATAGTAAACTAATATAAGTAGTTTATTTCAAAGCTATATTTAATAATTTATTAGGAGAACATATGAACAACTTTACATCGGATGCAATTCGCAATATCGCTTTAGTTGGGCATTCCGGCGAAGGCAAGACATCTTTAGCCGAAGCTATGCTCTACACATCGAAAATTATTGATAGACTTGGGGATGTCAATGCAGGAACTTCTACAATGGACTATGATCCCGAAGAAATAAACCGTAAAATTTCAATCAGTCTTGCCGCTGCGTATGCAGTTTGGCGCGATACGAAAATTAATATTTTAGATGTTCCCGGATTTTTCGATTTTGAAGGCGAAATGGTTGCGGCGCTCCATGTGGCAGATTCAGCAATAGTAGTTACAAGCGCAAGCGGTTCATTATCCGTTGGAACAGAAAAATCACTTGAAGCCTGCTTTGAGAAAAACACTCCTGTAATGATTTTTATCAATCAAATCAATAAGGACAATTCAGATTATAAGGGAACAGTCGATGCAATAAGCGCAAAGTACGGTAGCAAAATTATTCCCGTTCAAATTCCTATTATGGAAAGCAATAAAATGGTGGGCGCGGTTGATGTAATTCTCGGCAAGGCATTTATGCTTGATAAGCCTGAGGAAAATATTGGTGTTCCCGCAAATCTTAAAGCCGAGTATGGTGATTTGAAAAACCGCTTAACGGAAATTATCGCTGAAACCGATGAAATGCTTATGACTAAGTTCTTTGACGGCGAAGAATTTAGCGCAGATGAAATAAAAACCGGATTGATAAGCGCGATAACAAGCGGTATATTTGTGCCAATACTTTTCGGCAATGCAACAACTTGCACCGCAATTCCAAGTCTTTTGGACAAAGTTGTAGAAATAATGCCTTCTCCGCTTGCTAGCAGACCTATAATCACAACGCAAGGCGAAGATACCGTAGAAGTCAAGATAGACAGCTCAAAGCCATTTTCAGCGCAAGTTTTCAAGAGTGTTGCCGATCCGTTTGTTGGAAAACTGCTTTTATTCAAAATTCAAACAGGTAATCTTAACGCAGGGGACACAATCCTAAATGTTAATGCCGATAAAAATGAAAAAGTTGGCACAATTTACATAATCAAAGGTAAAAAGCAGGATTCAGTTGGAACTCTATGCGCCGGTGATATAGGCGCGCTTGCAAAACTTGTTTACACCAACACAGGCGATACGATTGCTGATGCGAGCTTTAAGGCATTATATCCGCAAATTGAATTCCCGAAGCCTGTTATTTCTTTTGCAGCAGGAGCGGCAAAAGAAGGCGATGAAGAAAAGGTTATCGCGGGCTTAATCAAGATGCAGGACGAAGACAATACATTCAAAGTTGAAAAGAATATTGAAACGGGCGATGTCTTAGTCAGCGGACTAGGCGAAGCGCAACTTGACATTATGTGCAAGCGTGTTAAAAATAAATTCGGCGTTGAAGCAAAGTTATCCGACCCTAAAATTGCGTACAAGGAAACCATTCGCAAAATGGCGGAAGCGGAAGGAAAACACAAAAAGCAATCGGGTGGCGCAGGGCAGTTCGGCGATGTCTTTATCCGCTTTGAACCAGGTGCGGAAGACGGCGAATTTGAATTTGTTGACGCGGTTGTTGGCGGTTCAGTTCCACGCCAGTTTATTCCCGCAGTTGAAAAAGGTTTGCGTGAAGCTATAAAGAAAGGTGTTTTGGCAGAATATCCTGTTGTCAACTTGAAAGCGACACTTTATGACGGCAAATATCACCCTGTCGATTCCAAAGAAATTGCATTTGTGACAGCGGCTAAACTTGCATTTAACGAAGGTTTACCTAATGCTTCACCTTGCTTTTTAGAGCCTATTATGCAGGCGCAAATCACAGTTCCAGACAACTATTTGGGCGACATTATGGGCGATATGAATAAACGCCGCGCGAGAATTTTAGGCACAGACTTAGTCAACGGAAAACAAGTTATAACGGCGGAAGCTCCTATGGCGGAAATGTTCCGCTATGCAACCGACTTGCGTTCAATGACACAAGGCAGAGGCAAGTTCACAATGGGATTTTTGCGTTATGATGAAGTCCCTGCAAGCACCGCGCCAAAAATAATCGAAGATGCAAAAAAGCGTAAAGAAGCTGAAAAGAAATAGTTTTAAGTTGGAATTAAAGCAGTAAAAAAAGACGCATGATTGCGTCTTTTTTTATAGTTAATTTAACATTATTTTATATCAATTTAATTTGATAGTTTGCTTGATAATTTATAGTGCGGTGTGTATGGTTTAGTTTGCGACTATTGTTGTGGTCTTATTTTGTGGGAATCAACTTTGAAATCACGCGCTCAATAAAAAGACCAAAACGGGGATCATAGCCACCAGCAATTGAAACTTCTATACATTCGGCAACAAAATCGACTGCAGATTGGGCCGCTTGCTGAATGTTTTTACCGCGGAACAGTTCGCCAATTATAACGCTAGATAAAACATCGCCCGCGCCGTGCACATAGATATCGAACTTTTTGTTCATTTGGAAAGTTATCAAATCATTTTCAAGCGTTGCCGTGCCACACATATTACCG
>DATESK010000008.1:0-3319 GCA_035270865.1 Clostridia bacterium
ATGAATACCCTTGAAAAGTTGATTTATTCTGCTGATATGTTGTCCGAAGACAGAGATTTTGACGGTCTGAATATCTTGCTAAAACAGATTTACAGCGATTTTGAGGAAGGTTTTTTTGCCTGCTTGGAGCATTCGTATTATCATGTTTTGTCAAAGGGCAGAAAAATGTATCCGCTTACTGATGAGGCGTATAAATTTTACAGCAAACAATATGAGAAAACGCACAAAACAAGTTAAATACTTAGACAGCACAAAACAAGTTAAATAATTTGATAACAAAAATAATAAAATTTAATTTTTAGATAGGAAAAGAAAAAATAAACTACGGAAGGATAAAAATGACACCGGAAAACTTGAAAGACAAAATTTGCGAAATACTTGACAACAAAAAAGCCATAGACATCAACATTTTGAAAGTCGACCAGCTTACCATAGTTGCAGATTATTTTATTATCTGCACAGGACGCAGCAACACCCAAGTACGAACTCTTGCCGAAGAACTTATCGATAAACTTGATGATGAGGGCATAAACGCTATTCACAATGACGGCGTGAGGGAAGGCAAATGGGCGGTTGTGGATTACGGCTCGATTATGGTGCATATATTCAATGACGAAACGAGAATTTTTTACTGTCTGGAAAAGCTATGGTCTGACGGCTCAAATATTCAACAGTATAGACCTTCAGCAAACTAAGCAAAACAAAAATTTGAGATATAATAACCAAAACGCTAGATTAAAAGCATTATTGTAACGATAAACAATCGATTTGGCTAATTGGCGTTTTTAATGATGATTATTATATGCTAATAAATAGCTTTATGTGCTTCAAACTTTTGAATGATTATTGTTAATAGATGTTACATTTTGTGTTCTATAAATCAAATTAGTTGTGAGTAATAGATGCCACAAAATTGTTAGTTGCAGAATTTATTTGTAAAAAACTGGCAAACTAAATGTGGAGGAACATCTATGATTATGCAATGTATTGTTTGCTTAGCTTGTATTTTGTCGGTTGACAGCGCAGTTATGAGTGTTGATAAAGTTGTAGCCACGAAAAGTTTTGAAACTTCTAATGTCGTAGTGGTTGCGGCGCTCACACAGCCGATATGCTCTCACAAAGAAATTTGCGCAATAAAGGAAAAAATACAAAATGCCGTGCTTGAAACTGGCATAGGCAAGCGCGTTATTGTTTCTTTTGATTTGGATATTTACGCCAAGATAAAAGCCGAAATGACAATGGAGCAGAAAGTTAAGTTGATTGAAATTTTGGACAGCCGACAATCTTAAAAAAGTTAATTCTAATTCGAGGTTATTATGAACATCATTGATATTATCGAAAAGAAAAAGTTTTCGCAGAAACTTAGCCGTGAAGAAATAGAATTTTTTGTTTCTGGAATTGTCGAGGGTAGCATCGCTGATTACCAAACCTCCGCACTTCTTATGGCAATTAGATTGAACGGTATGGATAATGATGAAACCTTTTATCTTACTGACGCTATGAAAAACAGCGGCGATGTTTTGAATTTTGACAATATTAAGGGCATAAAAGTGGACAAACACAGCACAGGCGGAGTGGGGGACAGCACTACTTTTGTGGTCGCGCCGATTGTCGCTGCGCTAGGATTCAAGGTCGCAAAGCTGAGCGGCAGAGGACTTGGCTTTACAGGTGGCACACTTGACAAGCTAGAGGCTATAAAAGGATTGTCCGTTACACTCTCTCAAGAAAAGTTTGAAAAACAAGTATCCGAAACGGGACTGGCGGTGGTAGGACAAAGCGCAAATATATGCCCTGCCGACAAAATTTTGTACGCACTTCGCGATGTTACTGCAACAGTTGACAGCATTCCGCTTATCGCTTCAAGCATTATGTCAAAAAAACTTGCGGTTTCCGCTGATATTTTGGTGTTAGATGTAAAGGTGGGCGATGGCTCACTCTTAAATAACTACGAAAAGACAAAACAACTTGCGCAAATTATGGTTGCTATGGGCAAAAAGGCGGGCAAGAAAGTATCCGCAATTTTAACTTCTATGGATGAACCGCTTGACGAGTATGTTGGCAATTCGCTTGAGGTTGAAGGTGCAATCGCGGTGCTTAAAGGCGCGCGCAATAACCTATACAAGGTTTCAAAAGCTATTGTCAAAGAAATTCTTATATTATCGGGGGACTACGATGACAAATGCGCGGATGTGGCAATCGACAAAGCGCTTGAAAGTGGGAAAGCCTATGCCAAATTTGAAGAATTTATTTTGGCGCAAGGCGGAGAAAGTTTGTCCCTTGCAAAAGCCAAAATGTATGAAATTCCTGTGCTATCAAAGGAAGAAGGCTATATCTCAAAAGTCCACACTAGAGAGCTTGGTATGCTTGTTATGCGCTTCGGCGGTGGAAGATTGTTTAAGGATGACAAAATTGACACAACTGTGGGACTTAAAATTTTGAAGAGGGTGGGCGATTTTGTGAGAGTCGGCGAACCAATTTGCTTGGCTTATGCTAACACGGAAAAGCAGCTTGAAGTAGCGCAAAGCGTTGTCAATCTTTTTGAGTTCTCAAATGTGGCGCAAGATAAAACCAAATTGATTTATGAAATTGTGCGATAAAACTATAAATTATATTTAATATAATCTGCCTATAAATCAAAACACTTAGCAAACATAATTATATTATAACTTGTATGCTAGTTCTAGAAATATCCACAAAATTAAACTCAATCGTTGACAAAAAAAAATTATTGGAATATGATGTTATTACTTCAGGGTAGGTTTGATTCCTAACTGGCGGTAAAGTCCGCGAGCCTCACGGCCGACTGGGTGAAATTCCTAGACCAACGGTAAAGTCCGGATGAAAGAAGTCAAGATATTGATTTTCGTTTGCCCTGTTTTGCAGGGTTTTTTTATTACTTGCAAAGCAGATAAACCCAGGAGAATAAAGGTTTTGAGGCAGAGTTATGGAAAAAGAAATTACAAATCAAAGTGTAGAAACAACAGCGGCAAGTTTAGAAGTAGAAAATAAAAATCAAATTGATACTTCGACAACGGCAAAAAATTCGGAATTCGAAATTACAAATCAAAGTGCAACACCGACAACGGCAAAAAATTTGGATTCGGAATGTAAAAAGCAAAAGCGTAAATGGAAAACAATCAAAATTTCGCCTGCTACAATAACCAAAACTGCGATGTTGACTGCGATATCATTCTTGCTTTATGCTTTTGGCAAATTCAATCTTCCAATGATGTTCCCTTCATTTTTGGAAATTCAGTTTTCCGAACTTCCCGCGCTTCTTGCTGGATTTTCTATGGGACCAGTCAGCGGTTGCATTGTC
>DATESK010000009.1:0-2334 GCA_035270865.1 Clostridia bacterium
CCTTAAAATTCGCATAAGCACAGTTTCTGCTTGGTCGTCAAGGTGATGGGCTAAGGCAATTAAATCACATTCATTTGAGGATAGCAAAATATCAAAAATTTGATAGCGCAGTTCTCTTGCCGACTGCTCCAAAGTCATATGGTTTTGATTTGCATAAGCGGGCGCATCCACGCTAAAACTTTTTATGAGAATGCCGTTCTCTTGGCAAAAATCCGCAACGAATTTGCTGTCGCGCAATGATTCTTCACCGCGTATGCCGTGTTCTATATTGACTGCAAAAAAACTTAAATTTGATTTTGAAAACAGATGCAAAAGAGCCATAGAATCTCTACCGCCACTCACGGCAACGGCAATATTCTTTTCTTTTAGCAACTCGGCGTTTAATCCTAGCGTTTTAACCATAGAATAATTATAGACGAAAATACGAAAAAGTCAATGTACGCCGTCCAATATTCCAAGGAAATTAAAAAGTCTATCTGCCCAACCTTCGTTTTTTCAAAGGAACTCAAAGGTCAATGCTCCGCCTAATATTCTAAAGAAATTAAAAGTCAATGTAACTCCACCCAATATTTCAATGAAATAAAAAAAGAAAATCGCTACGGTTTTACGACTAGGCGGAAGACGACGGCGGTGCAGTCGTCCTGTGCGCCTTGTGTAACCGCCGCAGAAATCAGCGCATCTGCAAGAGTTTGGGGATTGAGAGAGTTAGTGCTTTCAATAACGGTGGCAACGCCGTC
Organism: Clostridia bacterium; assembly: GCA_035270865.1. Classification (GTDB taxonomy): domain Bacteria; phylum Bacillota; class Clostridia; order Christensenellales; family CAG-917; genus STD2-102. Next base: position 738 of record DATESK010000009.1, read on the forward strand.
ACTTGATAATGTATCACAAATTCCGTCCGACACCAGCACCGCCATATCGGTGTCTTGAAGGGTTATGCGCATTGTAACGGGAGAGATTTTGTCCAAAATTCCCACGGGAGGAGTTCCGCTTTCAATAACTTGGATTTCCTCTCCGTGAACAATAAAGCTGTCGGAGGCGCCCATTTTGACAAGGTCAAGTTCGCCCGTCATACGGTCAACGACAACTAAATCTAAGGTAGAATAGTCATCGCTGTTGCGCAAAGCTAGCATTCGGTTGACGAGTGAGAGTACAAGCGGACTTTCGAAACCTGCGCGGAAAAAGTTTTCAATAAGCGCGATTGCGGTCGCGCTTGAATTCATTGCGCCCTCGCCGCTTCCCATACCGTCGCAAAGTGCGATAAGCATTTTTCCGTCACTTAAATTCGTAATAATTTTGCTGTCGCCCGAAACCTCTTCGGTTTCCCGCTTGCGCTCCGCAATTCCAAACGCAACATTGTAAAGCGGTGCAGATTGCAAATGAACTATCCGCCATTCGCCCGTTTGGTACTTTCGCGCCTCGTCAAGCGCAAGTTCTTGAGGCACGCGTTCCATTTTTATGCCAAGAGCGGCGGATACCAGTTTGTCAAGAACAAGTTTATTAGTGTCGCCCTCTCTGACGGCAAGCGTAACTTGACAGCCTTTACATTCGCCGTAAACCACGACTTCGTTTGCGATAATGTTGTGTCTGGCAAGCTCACGGGTTATTTTTGCTTCACGGTCGGGACTAAAAGAAACTCTTTTTTTGATATCCTTTGCAAGGGTATCCAAAACCACAGATACTCCGCCGAACTGTTCTGAAATCAACATTCGGCTTTCGGTTGTGTCTTTAAGGTTGCCAAGTTCGTGTTTCGCTTTTTCGCCCGTATGGTTTATGGTGTTGACTAAGCCTTGCATATGACTGCAACGGCTAGTTATAAAGGGCGGCATATCCAAAATCGTTACCTTGTTGCGCGTAAGACTTGCCTCCACCATAGGCAAAAGTACGCCTCTCGTGTCGGTGCCCAGAGCAGAAAAACAGCTTTCACAGTCGGCGCAATTCGAGCAGTAACTGCAGGCAATCGATTCGGCAAGTTTATCGGGCTTGTATCGTTCCGCCGTGGGATTTGATGAAGATAACAAAGATGACATGTTCCAAAATACCCGACTGACATTTTGAAGTTTTGAGGAAAGTTCTACTCGGTTTTGGTTGACGATAGTTCGGGATGCCCTTCCTCCGTTAAGTCCTCCTAGCGCCGCCGCTAAGGTCTGTACAACATTTCGCGGAATACACAAAAACAAAATTAAACCGACTGTGAGCGCAATCAACTGGAAGTAGTCAAAAGAGCTAATACCGACATAGAGGGCAAGCAAAGTATCAACCAAAATCATTCCAAGAGCCGAGGCGTATTTTGTGAACTCCTTAAGCACAACGGATGTGGCAGACAGCAAAATACAAACGGCAACAAGCGATATATCGCCCGAAACAAGTGTTCCGCCGAGTCCGATTATTACGCTTCCGAGCAATGTTATTGAGGGCGGGAAAGAAAATGTTAAAAAAAGTATTACAAAGCCAAAGAAAACAAAAAAT
>DATESK010000010.1:0-9299 GCA_035270865.1 Clostridia bacterium
ACTCGCCGTCGACCTAACAGCAATACTAGGAGCGCGCGAACCAGATAAGTATGTCAAAAAGGCGCTGGACTTTGCATTGCTTGAGGACTTTGACCATCTATACCGTTATGCCGATTTAATGGATTTGGAACACGGCATGCACGCCGAAAGACTCGTGGGCGACTATACCGAAATAATGCCGGGACGCCCCACAATTTCCGAACACCGCTTCCCCTATGATGATGTTCGCCGCTTTGTCGACAATAAAACCGCAGACCCAATCACTAAATTGAATATTAGCATTATTACCGCAGCGGAACAGCAAACGATGAATTACTATATGAACATCGGACAATTCTATTCATCCGATCTAGGCCGTCAGCTTTATTCCGAAATTGCGATGATTGAGGAACAACATGTTACGCATTACGGCAGTTTGCTTGATACCCGTTGCACTTGGCTTGAAAGCAACCTTATGCACGAATACGTGGAATGTTATCTATACTATTCTTGTATGGAAGACGAAGAAGACGCAAAAATCAAAATGATTTGGGAACAACACCTTAATCAAGAAATCGCTCATCTGCATGCGGCAGCGTTAATGCTTCAAAAGTATGAGGGCAAAGAATGGATGGAAGTCATACCAAACGGCGCATTCCCCGAACTTTTGAAGTTCCATTCCAACAAAGAATATGTGCGCAATGTGCTTAAATCCGTCAGTCTAACCACCGAAAAAGAAGATTATATAATGGTAAAAGACTTGCCGCAAGATTATGAATTCTTTAAGTATCAAAAAGCCGTCAACAAAAATGCCCGCTACGTTGCATCACACAACGCAGTAAGTTCATATATTGAAACAACGGGACACGACTACCGTTTTGAAGTTGCGCCACATCCCGTGCACGAACTTCGCGACAGATCGGTAGATAATACGGAAGTAGGCAGAGTATAAATTTCATTTACTAACTTTGCATACAGCGTGCAGAGAAACTGCACGCACCATGCTTAGAGGTAAAGTATTAAAGAAAAACCGCTACAAATTAGCGGTTTTTCTATGTTTTTCGCAAGTTTATTTTTTTTAACTTATCAAAGTAATAACAATTCAACAACTTAAAATTATAATTGCATTGTTAAGTCTAACCATCTAATTTTATCAAACAATAATTTTACAATGTGCGCTATGCACTTTTATCAAATTAAAGAACCTTAGCAAGGAAATCTTTCAAGCGGTCGCTTTGCGGATTTTCAAAAAATTCTTTAGGTTTGTTTTGTTCCACAATTTTACCGCCGTCCATAAACAGAATACGAGTGCCAACTTCCCTTGCAAAACTCATTTCGTGGGTAACAATCACCATCGTCATACCTTCATTTGCAACTTCGCGAATTAAATCCAACACTTCACCTACCATTTCGGGGTCAAGCGCAGATGTCGGTTCATCAAAGAGCATAACTTTGGGATTCATAGCAAGCGCGCGAATGATAGCAATACGCTGTTTTTGACCGCCCGACAGAGTGGACGGATAGGCATCCGCCTTTTCCTCAAGTCCAATACGCTTGAGCAGCCGAATAGCGTTTCCCTCAACTTCTTGCTTTATTTGCTTTCTACTTTTTTGTATCGCAATTTTTTCTTTTAGCGGTTTTAATTCAAACTGCTTTTCAATCTTAAATTTGCGGTTTAGAAAATTAAAAAACTTAACGTGTGCGTTGCCTAGCTTTATTAAAAAATTACAAAAGCAAATGGCAAAATTCTTTCTTTGCGTTTTGTGAAGCGCGATTAAAGATGTTTTGTAGGGCGCAAGCGTGATGTTTTTCTTAACAGTCAAGTTAGTAAAAAGGTTAAACTGCTGAAACACCATTCCCATATGCTGTCTATGCAAGTTTATGTCAACGCTAAGGTCTGTTAAGTCCACCCCTTCAAACATAACTTGTCCGTGTGTGGGGTCTTCAAGCACATTCAAGCAGCGCAGAAATGTGGACTTACCACTACCTGACGGCCCTACGATAACGACCTTTTCGCCTTCATTTATTATTTCGCTTATATCATCAAGCACAAGGAGGTCGCCGAATTTTTTCGTCAAATTAACTGTTTCTATCACTTTTTTTGAACCTCCTCTCAACCAATTTTATTACTGTAGAAAAGATATATACAATAACTAAGTAAAATAACGCTGCAACGCTCATTGGCACTAAGTAATCAGCCATATTTTGACCTGAGCCAACAATTTTTGCTGCAAAAGTCAAATCCACCAAACCTATCATTGAAACCACAGATGTTTCTTTAAGCAAAGCAATCACTTCGTTTCCAATAGCAGGAATAACATTTTTTACGGCTTGAGGCAAGACAATTCTAAACATTGAAGAAACATAGCTAATGCCTAGTGAGCGTCCCGCTTCCATTTGTCCTATATCAACTGACTGTATACCGGCACGGATATTTTCGGCAACATATGCGCCTGAGTTTATTCCAAAGGTCAATATTGCCGTAACAACGAGAGGAAAACCGCGAATAGCGAAAACGGCGAATGCCATAATAAATAATTGCAACGCAATAGGTGTTCCCCTTACTACTACAATATATAGATTGCATATAGCGGCAGGCACTTTCATAGCTTTACTTCTCGATGCGGCAATCTTAATGGTTGCCACTAGCATGCCTAAAAATAAGCCTATTACTAATGCTCCTGCCGTGATAATAGCGGAGGTTTTCAAGCCCTCCGCAATCGTCAGCATATATTTTTGGGTGGTAAACACCTCTTGTATTCCACTAAAAAAATCCACTTTTCTTCCTTTTGCAATTAAGGCAGAGGTTATCCCTCTGCCTATAATGCTAATATTAAATTTCCGTTACAGAATTATGCATTAAGTCCAAAGTGTTGCATAACAAGTCTTTCAATACCGTTCTTGCCGTTTGTATCTACATCTGCAAGGTATACATTCAAAACTTTGTTTATAGCAGCTAAAAGTTCTGTTTGATTTTTATTAACAGCAATTCCATAATCTTCAATGGTTGCTGTGTCTGCATCGTAATAGAGAGGATATGCAACAAAAGTTGCTGTGTCATTCTTGATAAGATATTGTGCAGGCAGTTCATCAACAACTATGCAATCAATGGTTCCTGATTGCGCTTTCAAAGCGTTGAAAGCGAGCTGAGCATCATCGTAAGGCACGCATTCTGCATTAGTACCTGTTAATTCGCCGTCAACACCTTCTTCCCAACCGCTAATTTCACCTTGAACATATATATTACCTGTGGTATCAAGTTGAACACCAATCTTTTTCCCAGCCAATTGCGACCAATAAAAACATTCTGTGCTGTCGGTTGCGGTATTGATGGTCATTGCATCTTTTGCAACTATTACATATTGAATTGAAGTATAATAAGTAACTGAAAAGTTTACTTTTTCTTTACGCTCATCGGTGATTGTAAATCCAGCCGCCGCGCAATCGCAAAGCGTGCCTTCCGCCACATAATTAATCAAAGTTCCAAAATCTTTATTTTCATATCTAACTGATTTGCCCATCTCAATGCCAACTTTGTTCATAATGTCAACATCAACACCGACAATATTCGTTCCGTCATAATATTCAAACGGCGCAAAGAAAGCATTCGTGAATACTACTATCTCGTTAACGCCCTTATTGCAAGCTGTGAGTGCAAAGCAACCCATAAGTGCTACTACTAAAACCAAAACTATACAAACTATTTTTTTCATATTTTCTCCTCGAATTTCTTTTTTGTGATGAACACATAATACCAAACTACTATACTTTATGCAATCAATTTGAATAAAATTTACAAAATATTTAATATTCAACATATTTATTCATTTTTTGCACCATTTTTATACATTATGCGAAGTTTTATGCATAATCAACACGGCTGTATCTAAAAAATTTACGAAAATTGTCAGAAATTCGCGTATTGACAAAAAATACTTACAGACTTATAATGTTTCGCGTACGGTTGCGCATATGCGCATAGAAGACGGAGGTACAAATGAAAGACCACTACACTATTACTATCGCCGGAGAAACACGAAATCTCCCACTATGTCCTGTCAGCGACAAACTGAGCATAGCCGCATTTATTCTGTTTTCGGATGTACCTATGACTATAGCCGCGGCATCTGCCCTGCTTGCAAAAGCACCCGAATTTGATTTGATTTTGACTGCGGAAAGCAAAGGCATTCCTCTTGCCTATGAAATGGCAAGACAAAGCGGAAAAAATTATATTTTGGCAAGAAAGTCCTCAAAGGTTTATATGGTTGAACCTATCAAAATTGAAGTTAAGTCCATAACAACAAGAAAACTTCAGGAGTTATATCTTGACGCCTCCGATGCCGATTTGCTTCACGGTAAACGCGTACTTATTGTGGACGATGTCATCTCAACGGGTGAAAGTCTTCACGCACTCGAGGGACTGCTTTCCCATACGGGAGCTAATGTGGTTGGCAAAATGGCGGTTTTGGCTGAAGGCGATGCGGGCGACCGAAGCGATATTATTTATCTTGAAAAGTTACCGCTGTTTTTTAATTAGTCAGGTGAAAAAGTGGATAAGAAAGAACTACAAGTGCGGCTTGATGTTGAAAAATGGATTTTAAGTGAAAATAAACACTATGATTTGTGCGGCAGTTTCAACTACTGCGCGTTTTGCAATATTGATGAAGAAAATCCTTGCGCCAATGCAACTATCAGGCGTGACAAGACAAATAAGCCAAAAACGCAATTAGACGAAAACGGCTACCCGATAAATATTCTTGTTAGAACATTTTCAGAAAAAGTTGAAGACTCAAACGAAGTTCTAAAAGAGCGTTACAGCGCAATATCTAATGAGCTTTTGTCTTACAAAAAAGTTACCCACAGAGTAAGCGAAAAATGCGATAACTACCGCGCGGGGCGCGGTAATCTTATAGCGAAAATTACAGTTGCGGGCAAAAGTCTGCGCGTGAATTTTCCGCTCGACCCGCTTGCTCCAAAATATGAGGGACGCAAAACTCCCCACCGAGATTTGAGCGATGTTAAGACCTATGCAGATGTTCCTTTTCAGTTTAGAATAACCTCCGAATTATCACTTAGGCGATGCTTTGCGTTAATTGATGAAGTTGCCGAAATTAAAGGCTTAGAAAAGAAAAGGTTAAAAAGCGTAAACAAGACAAAATAGCCTAATTAAATTAAAACAAATCATCATAGTCAATATATCAATAGAAGAAAACCAAATTTAATTAGAAAATAGTAATCATTGTATATCATAGCGGAACCAAAAATATAATTAAAAAATCAATAGAGCGCAAAAAAATTCTTAATGAATTTTTTTGCGCTCTATGTGTTTTAATGCGTTAGTTCGTTCTTATTGCATTATAGTAATTGCTTTTTGTTTTGTTCTATATTGCATTATAACTACTATTATTAGTCGTTCTTATTATAGCTATTACTTTAGTTTTGACTCAATAAGTTTAACAACATCGTTGATTGTGACAAGACCTGCAACATCCTCATCATCAACAACTATACCCCATTCCTCTTCAATATTCATAAGCATTTCAACAAGGTCAAGACTATCTGCATTAAGTCCTTTGATAATCTCCGTGCTTTCTTTGACTTCGGCAGGTTGTACTGCAAGTTGTTCGGATACCATAACTTTCAGTTTTTCAAATATTGCTGTGCTAGACATAGTGTTCTCCTTTTAAGCTTCACTTGAAGCAAGTTATGTTGTTATTTTACAGTCTATCAAAAATAATGTCAATCAATCATATTTAATAAGCACAATTTCCTGCGGTAGCGATGCGACAGTTGCAACATATCCACAAAAGGCAGGAATACTTGTAAACACACCGCCCAAATCTAAAAAATGCCTAATTTCGTTTTCTAATTTCTCTTTACCGCCCAAAATTATGTGTGCGCCTAGACCTTTGTATTTGCCGAGGGCTTCATATGTTGTCCACTTCTTAAAAAATTCTTCTGTGCTATCGCAATCAATGAGCCGCACAAAGCGGTTATGTTCAATATTGCGAACAAGTTCTAAGTCCACGCCGACTTCATTTGCCGAAAACGCAAGTAAAAACGCTCCGTGCGAATGTGATAAGGAAAATCTCAAGTCAAGATGTTCAAAATGCGGTTTACCTTCGCGCGCGATAACTGCGCTATCCACTTCTTTTTGCGTTAAGGTTGCATCGTTTTGTAATCTCAAATCTTGCAAAAGCACAGCATAACGGCGTAAACAATCCTTGATTAGTGTATCGCTGTCAAATTTGCCTTTACCAAAAAAAATTATCATATATTCTTTTCAAACACACCGTTATTTCTACCGTATGTATTGATAAGGTCAAAATAGTAATTGCGGTCAATGGATAAAAGCGCATCGTAAGGAATTCTAAACCGCCAGTTTCCCTCAGCAACTCCTGGTGTGTTCATTCTCGTGTCGCCACCGTAGCCTAATAGGTCTTGAATAGGAATGACTGCAAGAGTGGATGAGGAGGCAATAACTGTTTTTGTTATTGCTTTAACCGACAAACAATCAGGGCCTCCCGAACCCCAGCCAGAACCCGTAAAGCCGCAATATTTAAGCGCAAAATTGCGCGCTTCAGCATTCAAATCATAAAGCCAACCTAAGGTTGTATTGTTATCGTGCGTTCCCGTGTATGCCACCGAATTTAGGTCATAGTTATGCGGAAGATGTGATGAGGGTGTGCCGTCAAAACCGAATTGAAAAATTTTCATATTAGGCAGCTCGGTTTTTTTAACAAATTCAACAACTTCTTCTGTCAACAATCCTAAGTCTTCAACAATGATTTTTGCGTTTTTGTTGTCACTCTTTATTAAGTCGACCAATTCCATCCCTGCACCCATTTCCCAATGCCCGTTTACTGCCGTGTCGGTATCTTCAGCGGGAATAGAAAAATAATTGTAAAACGCTCTAAAGTGGTCAAGGCGCAACGCATCATAAATCTTCAGGCAATGAGCAACTCTCTTTCTCCACCAAGAAAACTTATTCTTGCGCATTTTTTCAAAATCATACAGCGGATTTCCCCAAATTTGTCCGTTTGCGGCAAAAGCATCGGGAGGAACTCCTGCAATAGCAATGGGACATAAATTTTCATCAAGTTTGAATTCTTCGTGGTTCGCCCAAATATCAACGCTATCCTTTGCCATATAAAAGGGAATGTCGCCAATTATGCCAACACCCCTGTTGTTAATCTTTTTCTTTAGTTCAAACCATTCGCGGTAAAATTCAAACTGCTCGAATTTGTAGTAGGCAACTCTGTCGCTGTATTTCTTCTTTGCGGCGGCAACTGCCTTTTCATCGTGTCTAGCAAGGTCGCTCTCCCACTCCCACCAGTTTTTTCCGCATACTTCTGCAATCGCCATGAAAACAGAATAGTCCTCAAGCCAGTATGACTCGGATTTTGCAAAACTGTCAATTTGCGCTTGTATTTCAGGTGTGATACGCAAAAAAGCAAGATTTAGCAACCACTTGCGCTTTTCAATTGCGTATTCATAGTTGACTAAAAACATATCGCCGTGATACTTAGTGCTGTTTGCCTCATCTTCCGTCACAAGTCCAAAATCCATAAGTTCAAAAGGACTTATGTAAAGAAAATTACCCGCATACGAGGATATACCGCTGTATGGCGAATTGCCGTAACCTATTGCGGTAATAGGCAAAACCTGCCACCAATGAAAACCCATATCCGAAATGTGGGACGCGAAAAATTCAGCATCACGGGAAAAGCACCCTATACCGAATTTACTGGGTAATGACGATATGTTGCATAATACTCCCGCCGACCTGTCAAACGCCATAATACTCCTTAGTCCTCTTCAACGCGAATAAGCGCGCGGATACTTTCAACACCTGCTAGTTTTTTGATTTCCGCAATCGCCCTCTGCATTTTGCTTTCTTTAGTTTCCGAAGTAACAAAAACTATGGGAACGATGTGCAGTTTGCTTGAATTTCTTTGAATTACGGAAACTAGATTTATATTGTTTTTGCCAAACACATTTGCAATTTTGCCAAGAGTACCTTCCTCATCGTTTGCATTTATGCGGACATAATATTTCGAGGTGAAGTCTGACAGAAAATCGTTGTCGTCCACTTCGGTTTTTTCCATATACGCATAGCGCGGGGGAATTTCCTTTTGCGCGGCGAAGATAATATCCGAAACGATTGCGCTTCCTGTTGGCAATGCGCCTGCGCCTGCGCCGTAAAGCATAATATCGCCCACGGAATCGCCTTTCAAAAATACTGCGTTAAAAGCCCCCGAAACCGAAGCTAAGGGATGCGTGGACGGCACAAAGGCGGGATGAACTCTAGCCTCAATTTTACCGTTTATACACTTTGATATCGCAAGCAGTTTGAGTGTCATTCCAAGTTCCTTGCCTATGGCGATATCATTCACACTGATATTGGAAATGCCTTCACGGTAAACCTTTTCAAGTGGAACTCTCTTATGATAGGCAAGCGATGACAAAATACTAATTTTGTAGCTTGCGTCAAAGCCGTCAACATCGGCGGTTGGATTAAATTCCGCAAAACCAAGCGCTTGAGCTGATTTTAGAGCGTCGTCATACGCCGTTCCGCTCTCTGTCATACTTGAAAGAATGTAGTTTGTGGTACCGTTGATGATACCTTTCATTTCAATAATATGATTGGCTTGCATACTGTCGGTTAATGTGCGAATAATTGGAACGCCGCCGACACAGCTTGCTTCAAAATATAGCCCTGCGTTGCCCTTCTTTGCCGCGAATTCAAGTTCTTGCCAATGCTTTGAGAACAGCTCCTTGTTTGCCGTAACTATACTTTTGCCCGACTCTAGCGCCTTAATCAAAAAAGTGCGGGCAGGCTCAATACCGCCAAAAAATTCCGCAACTATTTGAATCTCGGGATTGTTGATAACCTTTTCAATGTCTGTAGATACGATTGATAAATCCACTCCAAATTCTTCGCAACGCTTTGTGTTTTTTTCAAGTACCTGTTTTACTTCAATATCGACATTTTGTGTTTCCTTAAAGTAATCACGGTTTTTCGTTAAAATTTCATAAGTTCCGCCGCCGACAGTGCCTAGTCCCAACAGAGCAACTCCAATTTTCTTCATTAGCTATCTCCTTAAAGTTTTCACTTTGTAATTGTTGATTTTTGCTTTTAATATCGCCGTTTATTCTTTTGTTACGGTTTTTTAATATCGCTTTTATTACTTGCCGTAATATTTCAAAATATGTTTTATGTAATATCACAAAAGAGATTGTTTGCAGTATTTATGTCTTGTTATTCAAATCATAAATGTATTTCAATCCACGGAGAGCAAGCGCGCGGTCTACAATGT
>DATESK010000011.1:0-3592 GCA_035270865.1 Clostridia bacterium
GGTAGACTCTTCCGTAAATAAATCACGGGCAAGCCGCGCCTGCTCAACCAGCATATTTAGTCCGTTGCTCGCGCGCAGTTCTCTATCTTTTGCTTCAATAATCAGTCTTGTGCGAAGTGGATTATAGATTAAATCATAGACGCTTTCCAAATTTTCGAATTTTGAAATGTCAAGAGGGATTGCGTTTTCATTTGGCATCATTCCAACAGGTGTCGTGTTGATTATAACTTCTGTGTCTTGCTTTTCATAGCAATTTTCATAGTTAGCTTCTCCGCTTCTAGATACCACAGTAACACTTTTTGCGCCTTCTTTTTTTGCAAGATATTGCGCGGTTTTAGAGGCGCCTCCGCTTCCCAAAATCATAACCGCTTTATCTCTTAGTTCAATTTGGGCTTGCCTTAGCGCATAGCGCAATCCCTCAAGGTCGGTGTTGTAACCGTAAAGTTTTCCGTGAAAGTTCACAACCGTATTGACTGCCCCTATTTCCTTTGCGGTTTGCTCCACCTTGTCAAGATATTTGATTATAGTCTGTTTGTAGGGAATAGTGATGTTAAATCCGTCAAATTCCAAATTATTTATGAAAGCTTCAAGCTCGCTTTCATCGCACAGCTCCACCGCCGAATAATCCAAACCGAATTCACGGTGAATTTGAGGTGAGAGCGTATGCGATAAACTTTTCCCTATAACACAGTATTTTTTCATATTCTTTTATTAGTCCTTTTGTCTGATCTAATATTAGCTATATTTATTCCTTTTCGCTGTAGCTTCCCAAAAACACAAAACGGTCGCAAGTGTTTTCAAGTTCGCCCAAAAGGTTTTGAACTTGCGGACTGTCAATTTTTGCTTCAAAATCAAAATAGAACACAAATTCAAAGGCGGAATTCGGCATAGGTCGGGATTCTAATTTTGTTAAATTCAAACCTTGCGTGGAGAACTTATTAAGCAACTTGTTTAAGCTTCCCACTTCGTGCGGGACATTGACCATAATGCTGATTTTGTTGGCATCCTCAAAAACCTGAAGTTTCTTTGATATGGCAATAAAGCGGGTATAATTTCCGTCATTATCCTGAACATTCGGGGCAAGAATAGAAAGCCCGTAGATACCAGCGCACTCCCTTGATGAAATGCAGGCTATATCTTCTCTTCCTGACTCCGCCACAAGTTTTGCGGCAAGTGCGGTATTATCGCAAACGGTAATTTTTATATCGCCAAGCGACTTAATATATTTCGCGCATTGGTTGAGCGCCTGCTCGTGAGATATGATTTCTTTTATATTTTTCAAATCCGCGCCGCCATTTCCCAACACATAGTGCTTGACTCTCAACTTGAAACTGCGAACGATATAAAATTTATGAAGGCGCATCAAATCATAGACTGCGTTTACACTCCCGACCGAACTGTTTTCGATAGGCAGTACGCCGTACTCGCAAAGTCCCTTTTCCACGGCGTTAAAAACACCTGAAAAATCCTTAAAGTACAAATTGTTAGACAGCGCGAACATTTTGTCTGCGGCGATAGAAGAATACGCTCCGCTGACTCCTTGACACGCAACAACGGCGGAAGTTGGGAATGATACTTTTCCTTGCGCTAGCGTCTCTTTAATTTCTGCAACTATATCGGAATTGACATTCGACACGCTGCTTTGATATGCCTTGCTAGTGTCAAACAACGCGCAGAAAATCTGCTTAGCAAATAGCTTTATATCTTCGGGCATATCCGCAGTTACACGGTTAAGAATTTCCTTTTCGCGCAAAGTGCTTTCTGTCGCAATATTGTTCTCCGCCTTAACGGTGCCTATCTCTTTTGCTACGCCCATTCGCCTTACATAAAGTGATGCGATCATATCGTCAATAGTGTCGATTTTGCCTCTTAAATCTTCTAATTTCATAATCATTACCCCTAATTTGGTTTGACTTTTTTAATTGTTTTTTATCTCGGTTTTTTGCTTGTTACAATTTTTTGACTTCAATAACTTTTTGCGTTTTATTACTTTTTGTGTTCTACATTTTTTTTCGTTCTATTACTGTTTGCGTTTTATTACTTTTTGCATTCTAAGACTTTTTGTGTTCTATAACTTTTCTAATCAACAAAAATTTAACGCAACTAAACTTTAATTTGGTTTTCAAGCAAAGCGTCAAGCAAGGTGAGCGCAACCGCAGCTTCCACACAAGGCAAAACCCTTGGAACTATGCACGCATCGTGCCTGCCTTTAATTTGTATGGTTGTGTTTACTTTTTTTTCTAAGTCTACAGTTGCTTGCGGTATGGAAATTGAAGGAGTTGGACGCACGGCTATTCGCAAAGTCAACGGCATCCCGTTCGATATGCCCCCGTTTATTCCACCGCTATGGTTTGTTGATGTAACAACTTTTCCGCTATCGAACAAAAAGGTGTCGTTTGCTTCGCTTCCACGCATTGAAGTCAAATCAAAACCGCTTCCAAATTCAATGCCTTTCACGGCAGGAATGGCAAACACCGCGGAGGAAATTCTGCTCTCAAGTCCCTCAAACAGAGCATCACCCAGTCCTACCGGCAATCCCTCAACCATACACTCAACACTTCCGCCCAAGCTGTCGCCAACATCTCTTGCCTCTAAAATTGCCCTTTCCATTTCAACTTGTACGCTTTTGTCTAAGACTGCGAGCCGTTCTCTTTGCGCTTCTTTAATTTGACTTATTGAAACTTCTCCGTTTTTGTAGCTTGCGCCATTTATGTTCCCTATAGACTGAATGTATGCGCCGATTTCAATTCCGTTTCTTTTCAAAATGTCTATTGCAATTCCGCCTGCAATGCAAAGCGGTGCGGTCATTCTGCCCGAAAATCTTCCGCCGCCTGTTGCATATTCCCCCTTTACACTCGCCACATAATCGGCATGCGATGGACGGGGCGTTATGCAAATCTCATCATAATCCGCTTGTTTTGCTTGAGTATTGCGAATTTGCGCGCGGATAGGTTCGCCTGTGGCTTTGCCCTCTTTTATGCCCGACACAAATTCCACAATATCGGGTTCGTGCCGAGGAGTGGACCAAGCGTTATTTCCACTTTTTCTGCGGTCAACAAACGCCTGCGCGCTATCCTTTGATATTTCAGTATCTTTGGGAATTCCAGTCAGCACCATACCGATTTCCGAGCTGTGCGACTTACCAAATATCTCAAGTTTCAATCTGCTAAAGTTCGACAGCATTATTTTTTCCTCCCAACTTTTTGTGCTCTACAAAAAATGACGGGAACGATTTATTGACGCATTCCGCCCCCACAATTTCGGTTGTACCTTTGGCAACAGTTCCTGCGATTGCGCCACCCATTGCAATGCGGTGGTCGTTGTGCGCGCTAAGGGTATTCGCGCTCATCTCTCCGCCGTAAATATAAAGCGTGCAGTCGCTGTATTCCGCTCTAATATTTAACAGCGACAGCATTTCAATTACCGCAAGAAGGCGGTCGCTTTCCTTTTGCCTTAAGCGTTCAACATCAAGCACCTTTGAAATACCTTCAGCATTTGCTAGCGCAACAGACATAATAGGAACTATATCGGGACAATTTTGCGCCGAAAATGTAATAGCGTGAAGAGGACTTTTTTTGATTAAAATCCCTCG
>DATESK010000012.1:0-5943 GCA_035270865.1 Clostridia bacterium
CGCTGGACAGCAAAATTCAAAAGCTCATTGTGTTGTTTGTCTTTGAGAAAATGGCAATTCCGCTTGAGGAATCAACCGTTTTAGACCTATGCACATCAGATAACAACTGGCTTGGGTATATGGATTGCAAACAATACCTCGCCGAACTTTTGGAAACTAACCTTCTCTACCGCGTGCCAAAGAGTGAGTACATAAACATTACGCAAGACGGAATATCTTGCCTTGCTTTGTTTTTTACCCGCATACCCTCTCATATTCGTGATGAAATCACGCAATACACAAGAGAAAACCGTATGCGCTACAAACGCCGCCAATCTTATTTTTGCGATTACTCAAAGAACGCGGACGGAACTTATACTGTGGTTATGAAAGTCAACAACGATATAAGCACTCTTATGGAACTCAAACTTGTAGTGGCAAACAGACAGCTTGCAAAATACCTTTATAAAAGTTGGGTCGACAAAGCATCCATAACTTATTCGCTTATACACGAAACCTTATTAGACTAAATTTTTCAGCATGTTCGGGAGGTATTATGCCAATATTCAACACTAAAGGGACTTGCTCACGACAAATTGTTTTCACAGTTGAAGATGATATTTTAACCGACCTTAAATTCATAGGCGGTTGTTCGGGCAGTCTGCAAGGTATATCGCACTTGATTGTCGGCCGCCCTATCGATGAAATAATTGCAAGCCTAAAGGGAATTAAATGTCGTAATAACACATCTTGTCCCGATCAACTTGCACAAGCCCTAATAAAATACAAGGATGAACACCGCGACTAGCAAAAAACAACTTAATTCAATTTGATTTTTATTATAAAAAAACCACATATCCTATGTGGTTTTTGTTTTTTAGCAATTCAATACTAGCAATTAAACTTAGAGTAAATTCTTAGGGTTTATATTAAGCAGTTATATTTTTTAGCGGTTCATATTTTTTGCTATTTTATACTTCCGCAATAAATCAATTAGTTAATATTGACAAGAACTTTGCGGTACTTACTAGGGTCTTTTGCCCAGTCCTTGAACATAATGCCTACGCCTTCAAAATCGATTACTTTGGAAATTAAACCTTCTGTTTTAATAATCTTGTTCGCAAGCAAATTGATTGCCGACGCCGTTTCATCAATACCGTTGTTTACGCCAATAAGCGTTAGCTGTTTATTCAAAATACTTGATATATTTGCGGGTAAATCGTCCGATATCCCACCAAAGCCCGCCATAATGATTGTGCCACCACACATAGTGATTTCCACGGCGGTATCAAATGCGGTTTCTTTTTGCAGATATATGGAAAATTCCGCCATTCTGCCGCCCGTAATTTCTTTCATTTTTTCGGTTACATCTTCATTTGAGGCATCAATGGTGTAATAAATTCCATAATTCCTAGCGTTTTCAAGTTTGCTAGCGCTTTGGTCTATCAAAATGGGAACAATTTGGTAGTAGCTTGCAAGTTGACCTAAAACTATTTGAAAAATTCCCGAACCTACAATCGCGACATAGTCGCCTTTGTTAAAATCATAATTTCCAAAGATATTGTTTCCAAACGCAATATAGTCAAGGAAAAGCGATTCTTCATCCTTAATTCCCTCTGGAAGCGCGTAAACATTTTCTAAAGGAACATTAACAAAATCCGCAAGCAATCCGTTTTTTGTTACTCCCATAACATCAACGCTTCTTGCCCTCTTATTTTCATAGCTGAATGGTGAAGAATCTATAAAGGGATTTATTGCCACGCGCGCGCCAAGTTTGAACCCGCTTCCCTCATCCGCTTCGCTTACATAACCGATAGCGGAATGCGATGGCACGATAGGATAAATATCGCGTTCCACACCCATATAAATGCTTAAATCCGACCTGGAGAGCGCAACTTTTGAAAGTTTGATTTTAACTTCGCCTACTTCCCTATCCTCACGCACTTCCACGGTCTTTATCGTTTTCGGAGCTTTTATTTGAATTATTTTCATATTACCTCTTACTATATTATACCACGCAGTTTATATTTTGCAACGCAATTAGTAAAGTAACCTTGCGGTATCGGGAAGTGTTAGAATTTTTGAATTATCGGGCGTTATAATAAAGTTTTCAATGTGAAGTGTATCGTTTTTCAAGATATATATTCTCTTGCCTTTCCATACCGTTCTGCATTCTCTTGTCAATATTCTCGTTTCAAAAATTTTATCGAAAAGTTCGGAGTTGACTTCCACCAAAATTGACTGAGGGCGGGAACTCATAAACTCTTTGCTTATTCTTTCACGCAGGCGAATAATATTGCTCTCGTGCGACAGAAGATGCCCTTGACGGCAATAGGGACAATCGCGCAAAAAATAAGTATCCACGGGAAGTCTAGTTTTTTTTCGTGTCAATTCGACCAAACCTAAACTTGTCATCGATACGACTGTCGTTTTCATTTTATCTTGCTTTAGCGCATCCTTTAGGGCTTCGATAACATTTTCCTTATGAACAGGATTTGTCATGTCAATGAAATCAATTATGATTATTCCGCCAATATTTCTAAGTCTTAGCTGTTTTGCAATTTCCGCCGCCGCCTGCAAGTTTGTTTTGTAAACAGTATCCTCTAAATCTTTCCCACCTACGAACTTTCCCGTGTTGACATCAATAACAGTCAACGCTTCCGTCTTGTCAATGACAATGTACGCGCCGTTCTTTAGCTTGACTTCACGGTCGCACAGTTTTTCAATGCTTCTTTCCAAATTATAATGAGTAAGCAGATTTTCCTCACCCGAATAAAGCACAAGTTCAGCGTTGTTTACTTTGCCTTCGAGTTCTTTATATATCTGTTCATCATTGACCAAAATAGAATCAATGTCATCAGTTAATATGTCGCGTATCGCGCGCGAAATCAAATCAACTTCCTTAAAAATTATTTCGCCCTCGTTTGCCTTTTGATAGTTTTCCTGCACGGTTTTCCAGATACTCTCAAGTTCTTCCATTTCTTGCAGTATCTCCGTATCTGAGGCTTTATTAGCGCTAGTTCGCACGATAAACCCTGTATTTGGTTGAGATGAGTCTTTTACAAACTCTTCAAGATACGACCGCCTGACAGGATCGTTTATCTTTCTTGACACTCCGACAAAAGTACTGTTAGGAACTAAAACCAACATTCTTCCTGCAAGTGTGATTTCCATTGAGAGCCTTGCGCCCTTATCGCCAAATTGATCTTTTACCACTTGACACATAATCATATCGCCAGCGGATATGTTGAGGGTGGCGACTGTTTTTTTCTTTTTTGCAAGAGCGGTTATATCAACCAAAGATTCGCCGACATACAAAAATCCGTTTTTCTCAAGACCTATATTTACAAATGCGGCTTTCATTCCCGACAGCACATTCATAACTTTGCCCTTGTAAATATTTCCGACTATGCCTAAAACGCTACTTCTTTCAATGTAGAATTCCGCAAGCTCGCTATTTTCCGTCATTGCAACCCGAACATACAAAGGGTTGTAATCAATCAATAATCTTTTCATCTTGACCATCCACTTTTTCGTTTTTTCCCCTAATGTATTCATCTGCTTCTACAAGCTCGTTCCCAACCTTAATAAATTGCGCAGTCTTGACTATATCGGATATAACAACTTCTTTGTTGAAATCATTTGCAAACTGCGTCGCAACTCTGTCTGCTCTAAGGTTTATATTCCCTGAAGCTAAGCGGACAATAGTTTTATTATCCTTAACCCATACGCCATAAATTTTATCGCCAACAACTTCAGTTTTTTGTTCCCCCTGTTTGTCATAAGTTATGGTATAGTCGTTATCAATTTTTATACCATCAAAAGAGAATGGAAGAACATAATCGGCACAGCACACCACGCCTTGAAGTTTGGGGTCTTTAGCAACTTCAAAAACCGCGCTTGCTTGCAGTCCCTTTGGCGCGGCATCGTTATATCTTTTTATGAACTCATCCGCTGTTATTCCGATAGTTTCCACCGTTACATATTCTGCAACACTTCCCACACCTAAGGATAGCGGAGGCGAAAAATAAATCAACATATGCGGATTAAAGCCTTTGGAAAATTCCACATTTATATTGGCTCGGCGAAGTATCCGCACAAAGTGGCGGAGTATGTCAATATGTGAAATAAAGCGCATTGCACCCGTTTTTTCGTATTTCAAAACTAGCATATAGTACACCGCCTAAGGTCGCAAGAGTTTAGTTTAACACACTTGAACAAACGAGAAATTAGCATATAGTACACCGCCCCATTTTGTTTGCGCCACAAGAGTTGCAACCGCTTCGGCAAGATTTTGTTACATTTCCGTTATAGCCCTTTTCACGCTCTCCTAAAAAATATTTTTTGCTTACGCCCATATCAATAAAATCCCAAGGCAATTGACTCTCGGTTGGAATTGCGTTAATATACTCGTCCATTGTCAAATTTTCTTCATCAAAACTTTGTTGCCAAAGCTCCCATTTGAAATGCTCCGACCAACTGTCAAATTTACAGCCTTTTTGGTAGGCGCGTTCTATAACTTTTGATAGTTTGCGGTCGCCCCTTGCAAAAGCGCCCTCAAGTCTTGAACTTTCCGCGCCATGCCAGGAAAAAGTTACACCCTTTATCTCTCTAAGCAAACTTCGCAAATAGCTTTGTTTTCGCAGCATTTCGGGAATATCAATCTGCTGTTCCCATTGGAAAGGCGTGTTCGGCTTTGGAATAAAAACGGCGCAACTTACCGAAATATTAATATATTTTTTATGCCGTATGCAAATATAAAGTTCACGAAGTTTTCTGCAGATTTCAGCTATGCCTTTCAAATCCTCATCAGTTTCGGTGGGAAGTCCTATCATAAAATATAGTTTCACGCTGTCATAACCCGCACGAAACGCTTCGCCGATATTTTCAATATCCGCATCGGTTATGTTTTTATTGATTACATCACGCAGTCTTTGAGTTCCCGCCTCAGGTGCAAAAGTTAGAGAACTTTTGCGTGAATTTTGAGTGTATTTGCTGTCAAAGCTGTTGAGTCTAAGGCTAGGCAATGACAGATTGATATTATGTTCTTTAACATAAGGTTGCAACTCATCAAAGAGGTCGCTAAGTCCTAAATAGTCGCCCGTTGAAAGGCTGCAAAGCGACATTTCATCAAAACCTGAATTTGCGAGTATTGTCCGTCCTAGCTCGCCCACACGCTTTGCGCTGCGCTCACGGATTGGGCGGTAATAAAATCCCGCTTGACAAAATCTGCATCCCGAAGCACAACCCCTGTATAGTTCAAGCGTTGCACGGTCGTGGACTATGGTTATATTCGGCACAAGCGGATGCTCAGGGAATGAGGCGTTTTCAAAATCCGCAACAACTGCCTTTACCACCTTTTCGCCCGCAATAAGCATTGACGGCACATAAACACCGTTTATCGCTTTCGCGCGCTTTAGAATTTCCAGCTTTGACCACTTGTTTTCTTTACCAACAGCGACAAGTTCAAGGAAAGCGATATTCGATTCTTCACCCTCACCGATAACTACCGCATCAAAAAATTCCGCAAAAGGTTCGGGGTTCACGGCGCAAGGTCCGCCCGCTATGATAATAGGATAGCTTTCGTCTCTGTCCTTTGCTCGAAAGGGTATTCCCGCTAAATCCAACATATATAAAATGTTAGTATAAAGCAATTCGTACTGCACCGAAAATCCTACCACATCAAAATCGCGAACGGGCGTTGCGGTTTCAAGTGATAACAGCGGCATGTTGGCTTTTCGCATTTCTTGCGCCATATCCACCCAAGGCGCAAAAGAACGCTCCGCAACAAAGTCGGGGTGTTTGTTTGCAATGTCGTACAAAATTTGCATACCAAGATTGCTCATTCCAATTTCGTAAATGTCGGGAAAGCAAAAGCACATTTTCGCCTTTGCAGGCTTTGTCATATCGGGAGTGTTGAATTCGCCGCCTGTGTAACGCGCGGGCTTTTCAACTCTTAAAAGT
>DATESK010000013.1:0-2591 GCA_035270865.1 Clostridia bacterium
GACGGCTTAACCGTTGCCGCCACCGACTTGCTGGTTCCCGGAATAGGTGAAATTATTGGTTGCAGCGAGCGCGAGGCAGATTTAGAAAAACTTACTAAAGCTATGCTTGACAGAAAAATGAATATGGAAGATTACAAGGGCTATATGGAGCTACGCAAGTTTGGTTCAGTTCCGCACAGCGGTTTTGGACTTGGACTTGAGAGAATTTTGATGTACGCTTCAGGTATAACAAACATCCGCGATGTCGTGCTTTATTCACGCACCACAGGCGATTTGATGGTGTAAATAAAAACTAGCAAAATAGAAAAATTCTAAGAATAAATTAGCAACAAAAGCTCAAACACTCTCAAAATTGTTAATAAAAGCACAAAAATGTTAATAACCTTTATTGCAGAGTTAAAGTGGAGTAATTATGTATAAACTAAAAATTCCAACCAATTATATATCTCGAATGGATATTCGCGAAACACAGCGCGCCTTAAAATTCGTAAAGGATAACTTTCAACGCAACCTTATAAGAGAGTTCGGGTTTGAACGCGTGTCCGCGCCGCTTTTTGTAAAAAGCAGAACGGGAATAAATGATGACTTAAACGGTATCGAGCGTGCCGTGCAGTTTGACATTAAAGAACAGGACAATGTGCTTGCCGAAATTGTACATTCGCTTGCAAAATGGAAAAGAATTGCGCTTAAAGAGTACGGATTTTCCGTTGGCGAAGGACTTTATACGGATATGAACGCAATAAGGAGAGATGATTCTTGCGATAACATACACTCAATCTATGTTGACCAATGGGACTGGGAAATGGTTATCTCAAAGGAACAGCGCACGGTTGAATTTTTGAAGTCCATTGTGCAACGACTTATTTCCGCCATTGTTGACGCCCTTGAAGATGCGCAGGTTGTTTTCCCTAAACTCAACTTAAAACTGACGAAAAAGGTGCATTTTATAACCGCGCAGGAATTATTTGACATCTATCCTACGCTGTCTTCAAAAGAAAGGGAAAATGAAATCACCAAAAAATATGGCACGGTATTTCTTATGAATATCGGCGGAAAACTCTCAAACGGCGAAAAACACGACGGCAGAGCTCCCGACTACGATGACTGGAATTTGAACGGCGATATACTGTTTTGGAACGATGTTTTGCAAGAGAGCATCGAACTGTCCTCTATGGGCATTCGCGTTGATGCCGAAGCGCTAAAGAGACAGTTGGTAGAAAGCGAGTGTGAGGAAAGACTTTCACATCCCTATCACAAAGCCATCGTAACGGGCGAACTTCCGCTTACAATCGGTGGAGGAATCGGGCAATCCAGACTTTGTATGTTCCTGCTCCAAAAAGCGCATATCGGCGAAGTGCAGGTTTCAATTTGGCCGGACGAAATGAGACAGAAGTGTGCGCAAAAGGGAATTAAACTATTATAAAATCTAGCGTTTGCATTTTAGTTATGGTTAATTCGGATTTCAGTTGTAGACTTAAAATATATTTTGTTTAGATTTAGTTGTAGTTGTAAAATAATTTTATTTAGATTTTGAGAAACGAACATCCTACTATTAAAGTCTCAATCTAAAAACATAATAAAGAAAAATACTTAAACAGAAAACATTCGGAATTTCATAATATACAGGCAAGTTTTTTTGGAAGGGAACTATGGCATATTACAGAACACATAATTGTAACGAACTGAGAGAGCAAAATGTTGGGGAAACCGTCAAGATTTCGGGCTGGTTGCATAGTGTCCGCGACCTAGGCGCAGTCGTATTTATCGTTATCCGCGATTTTTACGGAATGACACAGGCGGTGATAAACTCCGAGGACAAAAAAGAGCAGGTGAGAGCAATCCCGCGCGAAAGCACAATATCCGTTACGGGAAAGGTTATTCTCCGCTCCAGTCCCAACCCCGAAATGCCGACAGGACTTATCGAAATTGAGCCGACAGAAATTGAAATTTTGGGCAAGTGTTTTGAACAACTTCCGTTTGAGGTTTCCACATCTACGCAATCAAGAGAAGACACAAGATTAAAATATAGATTTTTAGACTTGCGCAATCCCGAAGTAAAAAACAAAATCGTAATGCGTTCAAAGATTGTAAGCTCCTTGCGCCGTAGAATGACTGAGCGCGGTTTTTTGGAGATTACAACTCCTATTTTGACTAGTTCTTCACCCGAGGGCGCACGCGACTTTATCGTCCCCTCAAGGCTTTATCCAGGCAAGTTTTACGCGCTTCCGCAAGCGCCGCAACAATATAAACAACTGCTTATGACAAGCGGTTTTGACCGCTACTTCCAAATAGCTCCATGCTTCCGTGATGAGGATGCGCGAGCCGACCGTTCGCCGGGAGAATTCTATCAGCTAGATTTGGAAATGGCTTTTGCAACGCAGGAGGATGTGTTTGCCGAAATGGAAGCCGTTCTGCCCGCGGTTTTCCGCGAGTTTTCCACAAGAAAAGTTACGGATGCGCCATTCCCGAGAATTAAATTCCGCGATGCTATGAGTATGTACGGTAGTGATAAACCCGATTTGCGGAATCCTCTCATCATTGTGGATGCAACCGAACTTTTAGGGCAATCCGCTCCATTTTTAGAGGGGAAA
>DATESK010000014.1:0-2033 GCA_035270865.1 Clostridia bacterium
TTTCTCGTTGCCGTTTTTAATATCGAGTTTTCCTCGCTGTACTAAGGATATTGGTGCGCCGAATACATAACCCGTTTTAAAGGAAACGATTTCATAAGCGTGGTTCTCAACTGTTTTAAAATTTATCTCCGGACGAATCTCTTTAACCCTTGATAGAATTGGTTGGTCGCCTTTTACATAATTTTTGAGATATTCAATATCGGTCTTATTAAGGCTGTGGGTTTTTAATGCTTCTTGAAGCACTTTTGCGATATTTGATTTATTTATATCGGTCTCTGACGTAAATATTTGTCGCCTTCCGAATAACCCCGTCATTTCAACGCTCATACTATCCCACCCCACCTTCTAAGCTAAAGCTACCACATAAGCTAGAGTTATGCAATTGATATATCCGATAACTTTAGGTTATATATCTAGTTTTAACATGGACGTTTGAATACTGTTACTTGATTTCCTTTTAGTCTTCTGATTTCGTTCTCTAATAAGCTTAGACTATCGGGGGCATCGTCATGAGGAACCTTGCCTGTTCTTGTCATAGTGATTACTTCCTTCATGAACCTTCCGTATTGGCTGCTTGGTTTGTAAAGTGACTTATGTTTAAAATAAAAATGCTTCTTTATCCCATCAGCGGCATATTCTATTCTTGTCAGTTTGTTTGAAATAGTTGTCTTTTCTCGTATACTAACCTTGCCACCTAATTTTGTAACTTCCGTATTCACATCTTTTGCAAAATATTTTCCTGCATTATTACTCTCGAAAACGGCAGTAGATACTTTATGCTCAACAATTTTTTTAGCGCATTGCGGTTTTGTAACATCCGAAGGTGAATTGTCAAAAACAACATCTTCAATGAAAACATCTTCTCCGTATATGTAGGCTATGGGCATTGAGCAACTATCGCTACCGCTTTCTGCTGTATCACATACCGTTATAATGGCATCGGGGTCTATGTCTGGTGGCAACTCGAAATATCTATTTAATTCGGCTTCTGGTAGCATTAGACCTTTTGATTCAAATGGATGTTGCTGAAACTCTGATTCCCACTGTTCTTCGCTTATTAAATTTCTTTCTGCTCTGTAAAAGTCCGTTGAAAATCTTTCCTTGCCCTCTATAAATATTGAAAAATTACTTTCGTCTTTTTCTTCATTAAGCGCCGGGATTTCTATAGCTTGCCACTTCCAACCCATTTCATCGGCATGGTCTTGTAGTTGTCCTATCGGGTCATATAATGAGTACCTTGTACCCTGCGCGATAATAGGCGTTCCTTCAATTCTTCTACCCATTGCATCACCGGACACTTTAGCCCATAACTTATCAAGTCTGTTACGGTTCATGGCTTCTTCATAGCCGGATACCAAATCATCGAAGTATAAAAGGTTGGTTGCTTCGGTCGAACCTACAATCTGCCCGTCTATGGCTCTACAAGTTATGGTGGCGAATCTACTTCTGCCCTCTAGGTTGATTGTTTTCTTGTCTGCATTTCTGCTGTCTACCGTTGCATTTGGGAATACATCAAAATAGCTATATTCTGGATTGTTAAGGATTCCGTTGCACCCCTCGTAAAACGAACTAACCAAATCGTCACCTTGACCAATTGCTAACGATGCTTTGTCTGGACGTTTACCACTTAGGAACAAAATAAAACTTAATCCTAATGTTGTCTTTCCTGTTCGTTTTGGCTGACTAACCGAAAGAAAATCTAATTTCCCGTCTGCTACAGCTTGAAACGCTTTTACAATTGGCATTAATGAATTTCGCCTGGGTAGATAAAAACGGGCCTCTGGTTTCCTATTTTTTTCAATGTACAATAAAAAACTATCGAAAAGATAGGGAGATTGCAATAGCAACGCCCGATTATATAATTCAAAAAATCTAATATCTTTCACCGATAAACTCGCAGCCTTATTTTTGACAATCTCCGAAGTCTCCAAGGCAAAGTCTAAATCTTCCTCAATCACTAATCGGCAAGTCTCAAATAATAGGTTTAAATTGTTGTAGTCGGTCAAGTCGGTTCGTTTTAATCGGTCTATGAT
>DATESK010000015.1:0-3729 GCA_035270865.1 Clostridia bacterium
AGTTTATTTAGCCTATCATTTTTTCAATCTTGTTTAGTTCGCCTAAACCTGTTTGCAAGTCTTCGTCTGTGGGGACATAATCCGTCATTTCACCCGAAAGATAATTCATATAAGCAACCATATCGAAATAACCTGTTCCTGTCAATCCGAAAAGGATTGTTTTAGCTTCGCCCGTTTCTTTGCACTTCAGTGCTTCATCAACGGCTACTCGTATTGCGTGGGCAGATTCGGGAGCAGGAAGTATTCCTTCACAGCGTGCGAATTTTACTGCAGCGTCAAAAACACTTGTTTGTTCGACAGAGACTGCCTTGAAGTAGTTGTCGTGATAGAGTTGACTTAGTATCGGGCTCATTCCGTGATAACGCAATCCGCCTGCGTGGTTGGCTGACGGCATAAAGTCGGAGCCTAAAGTGTACATCTTAGCAAGGGGAGTTACCCGTCCTGTGTCGCAAAAATCGTATGCAAATTTTCCGCGAGTGAGTGAGGGGCAAGATGCAGGCTCAACACCGATAAATTCAATATTGTTTTTGCCCTTGATTTTGTCACCCATATATTCTGCAATCAATCCGCCGAAGTTGCTTCCCCCACCGCAACATCCAATGATGATGTCAGGCTGTACGCCGTATTTGTCGAGCGCAAGTTTGCATTCTAGACCGATTATTGATTGATGCATGACCACATGGTCAAGCACGCTTCCTAATACATAACGGCAATTGTCTGTTGATAATGCCGTTTCAATAGCTTCAGAAATTGCACATCCTAGTGAACCGCCTGTTCCGGGATGTTCGGCAAGAATTTTTCTGCCGACATTGGTTGTGTCTGAAGGTGAGGGAATTACTTTCGCGCCGTATGTTTCCATAACGGCTTTGCGGTATGGTTTTTGCTGTGAGGACACTTTTACCATATAAACGCTTAGGTCAATGCCGAAAAACGCACAAGCCATTGAAAGAGCGGTGCCCCATTGACCTGCGCCCGTTTCTGTGGTGAGCGAGGTGATTCCTTCTTGCTTTGCGTAGTACGCTTGAGCAACGGCGCTGTTAAGTTTGTGCGAACCGCTCGTGTTGTTACCTTCCATTTTGTAGTAAATGTGCGCAGGTGTATCAAGCGCCTTTTCCAAGCAGTAAGCGCGGACAAGAGGTGATGGACGATACATCTTGTAAAAATCCAAAATGCTCTGCGGAATGTCAATGTATCGGTCGGTTTGGTTAAGCTCTTGCGCTACTAATTCTTTGCAGAATACGGGGTATAAATCCTCTGGGGTGCACGGTTTCATTGTTGCAGGATTTATGAAGGGGGCGTGCTTTGTCTTCATATCAGCACGCAGGTTGTACCATTGTTTTGGCATCTCGTCTTCGGTTAAATATATTTTAGTGGGTATAATTTTTTCTTTCATTTTTTTGTTCTCCTTATTGTGCTTAGCACTATATTTTGGTTGCAAGAGTTGCTTGCTTAATAAAAATTTTATTTGATTGTGGATTTAGGCAGGTTCACCATCGAAAAACGAAGCATTCAAACAGCCTGTTAGTGTTTAGTTTTTTAGTTTTCATACTGCACTCCTATTATCTACTATTTGCCTTAATCAATTCAAATCTCTAGTGTCAAGTGATATAAAAAAACACGCTAGAATTCGTTTGGGACGATATTCTACCGTGTTGCCACCCAATTTCACAACAGCTATTATGCTGTCGCCTCGCTAGGCTCAATCAAGCCCTATCCTATAACGGGGATTTCCGTCAAAAACTACCTTCGCTTGCGCGCTCTCGTAATTGCCCTCAGCAGTCCATTCATTAACGCCGATTGTTTCTGTCACACCAACCCAGAACTCTCTCTTCAACCTGACACGAAAACTACTACTCTGCTTCAACGGTTTATTTGTTTAATCTATTTATAAACCATAACACTTTTTCTGTCAATCTTTTTTTTGCAAATAAATATTTTTTTTACTTGATTAGTGTACGCCTCTTTATCATTTGGTTAAAATTAGATTCTAATATGATAATATATAATATGTATTATATTCTGTCGGTTGACTTTGTTTGCAAATTTGATAGAATGATGATATTAGCTCTAGGAGAAAACTCAATGGATAATGAAAAAGGACTGCAGAATGAAAATTCAAAGTCCAAAGATATAAATGCAAAAAAATTTGATACTCAAGAAGCGAAGAAGTTAAAGCAACAAAAATATATGAAATTCATTTCTATTTATATTTTTGCAATAGCTCTTGCACTAGTAAGGGCGATAGGCAGTTATGTGTTTTTAGTTCCCAACGGCTTTGCTCCCGGTGGAGTGGGCGGTATTGCGACAATCATTTACAACATAGTTTTGCCTTTTAACGAAGTGCTTGCCCTAACTTGGTTTAACCCTGCTGTTACCGTTTTTGTGATGAATATTCCGCTGTTCATTGTCGCATTTGTAAAACTTAATAGACGGTTCGCTTTCCGTACCTTTGTTTGCGTAACCGCATTTTCAATTTTTATGGGTGTGTTCTCTGCGGTTAAGTTCCCAACATTCTACAGCACAAACTATGAAAGTGTCATTATGTTTTTGGGCGCTATCACGGGTGGCGCGCTTTGCGGAGTGGGTTTGGGATTTATGCTGAAATTCAATATGTCGCTGGGCGGAACGGACATTATCGGGAAGTTGGTGTACAAAAAAAATCCTGTTGCGGACTTGCAATGGATAATATTTTTGCTCGACTGCATCGTTGTTATTGCCTCTGGCTCGCTCGGACTTATACAAATTCAAGAAGGTACGACCTCAACGGAAATTCTAATTCATGTGCTTTCACCTATCTTGTATTCTTTTGTGTCGCTCTATGTAACCTCAAAGGTGGCAGAAGTTATAACCACAGGTCTTGAATCCTCGCTGGTTTTCCAAATAATAACGGACTTCCCCGAAGAAATTGCGGCGGAAATAACCGCTAAAACCAAAAGGGGAGTTTCTATCGTGTCTAGTGAAGGGTTTTATACCCATCTTGAGCGCAAAATTCTTATTTGTGTCGCGCGCAAAAAACAAATCAGCCAAATTAAACTGATTATAAAAAAGTACGACAGCAACGCGTTTGTGTTTATTACTAATGCAAGACAGGTTACGGGAAAAGGTTTTGAAATTAACACGGGCGAATAGTCCTTGCGTAACAAAATATTATTCCATAAATTAGTCAAAGAAAATTTAGCTTTATTATTTAGCGATTATAGGCAACTTCATTGACAAACCTAAACAGAATTTGTTATAATCTCTTGCGTTGAAGTTTTAATATAGTCCGCAGAAGTGGTGTAACCACGAAGCAATGATAATTAGAGAATGAAAGATGTTATAATTAAATAGTTTTAGGTATGGAGGATTGGCTGAGTGGTTTAAAGCGGCGGTCTTGAAAACCGTTGATGTGAAAGCATCCGCAGGTTCGAATCCTGTGTCCTCCGCCAAAACGAAACCCACAACTTTGTTTGTGGGTTTCTTATTCTTTGCGGACACAGGATATCGAAATCGTGCACGCTCGCACCGCTCGCTGTAAGACGAACATAAATAAAGTTATTTCTGAAAAGATATTGTACGATTACATAACTTTGTTATAATGGTTAGAGTATAACAAGTTTAAGAATTGGGGGAACAAATGATACAGGTTAAGAACATTACAAAAAAATATTCTTCGAAAGCTGGTGTGGTTGAGGCATTAAAGGGCATTGATTTGAAATTCGACGACAGCGGAATGGTTTTTATTTACGG
>DATESK010000016.1:0-3237 GCA_035270865.1 Clostridia bacterium
CATTATAAATTCTTGACTTGAAATTTATATTATGTTAACATATTTAATTAGTATATAAAGGAGTTTATATGAATACTAGAGATACTTTGAAAGTAGAAAACGGGCAGTTGGTGATAGGCGGAGTTTCCGCAACCGAACTTAGAGAAAAGTTTGGAACTCCTCTCTATGTTTTGGACGAAGCATACATACGCGAAGTTTCCCGCGCTTTTTTAGACGGCTTAAAAGAGGGTTACGGCGAAAATGTTGCTGTTGCGTATGCCTCAAAAGCGTTATGCAATATTGCGGTGCTGAAGATTACATCAAGCGAGGGATTGTATACCGATATTGTTTCGGGCGGTGAACTTTATACTGCGCTAAAGGCAGGAGTGCAACCCGAAAAAATGGTTATGCACGGCAATAACAAGACGGATGCTGAATTGAAAATGGCAGTTGAAAACAGCGTTGGATACATTGTCGTTGACAGCTTTAACGAAATCGAAAAGTTAGACAAAATAGCAAAAGATTTAGGGAAAAAGCCTAATGTTTTGCTTCGTGTTAATCCTCTTGTAACCGCGCATACTCACGAAGCCGTGCAGACTGCAAAGGCTGACAGCAAGTTCGGAATTGTAATAGGCGATGAAGCAGAACGGGCAATCCGCCTTATGATAGAAGCGGAGAACTTGGAATTTGTCGGCATACATTGCCATATCGGTTCGCAAATTTTTGACTATTCCGCATACGAAATGGCGGTAGAGGCTATGACTAGTTTTATTAAGCGTTTACTTGATGACGGCATCGAAATAAAAGTTTTGAATGTGGGCGGAGGTTTTGGCGTTTTTTATGCGGGCAGCGATCCAATGTTTACACCTCGCCGTTACGCATATACTGTAAAAAACCTTGCTATGCTTGTTTCGGAATCATTAAAAAAGCAAGGTATTCCAAAGCCGATGCTTATGATTGAGCCGGGGCGTTCCATAGTGGCAGAAGCGGGTATTACGCTCTACACCGTTGGAACTATAAAAGATTTGGGAGTTCGCAAGTATATTGGAATTGACGGCGGAATGTTCGATAATCCAAGATACGCGCTTTATCAATCTGTTTATTCTGCGATAGTTGCCAACAAAGCAGATGAGCCTTTTGCTGAAAAGGTGTCAATATGTGGAAAATGTTGCGAAAGCGGAGATTTAATTGGGGTTGATATTTCGCTTCAAAAAGCCGAACTTAATGATATAGTTGCGGTGTTTTCAACAGGCGCGTACAATTATTCAATGTCTTCAAACTATAACTTGAACGCTGTGCCGCCTATGGTGCTAGTGAAAGACGGTAAGGCAGATTATATTGTTAAACCGCAAACTTATGATGACATCATACGAAATAATTGTTTGGCAAATTGGCAAAAATAAATGAACAGTATGAGTTCGTAGTTCTTTCAAAGTTTATTAGAAACATAAAATCGGCGCAAAAAGGTAGAAAATGCTAAATTTAATTCTTAATAGTGGTTCAATAGTTGAAGTCTTGACAACAGCGATAGCGGTATTGGTTGCGGCTTTCGGAGCGATTATGTTCCACGAATGTGCGCACGGTTGGGTCGCGCTTAAGTGTGGAGATAACACCGCTAAACTTTCGGGAAGATTGAACCTCAATCCTGCAAAGCATTTTGATATGGTGGGCTTGCTTATGTTTATGGTCGCAGGCTTTGGCTGGGCGAAACCCGTTCCAATCAATCCAAACAACTTTAGGCACCGCACAAGGGGAATTGTGCTTGTGTCACTTGCAGGTGTTGTAACAAATGTTTTGTTGGCATTTTTAAGTTTTGGACTTTTGAACTTGGTGCAGCTGATATTTAATCAAGTAACAATTTGGGGCAATTTCACAGTTTGGTTCTATCAATTTTGGTACTATCTTTTCTTGTTTTCGGTGATTGTCAATATTTCACTTGCCGCATTCAATATTTTACCTCTTTTTCCGCTTGACGGCTATAGGGTGATTGAAGCGTTTGCGCCAAACAGTAGATTTTGTAGATTTATGCGCCGCTATGGTTCATACATCCTTTTAGCGTTGATTTTAGTCAGCTATATTTTGGGCAGATACTTCTGGTTTTTAGACATTTTTGGAATGTATATAAACTGGGTTAGAAACGGAATGTTAGGCATTATGTCAAAAATTTGGGGAGCGGTCTTTGTATGAGCGAAAAGTTAAAAGATGAAATTTTAACGCAACAAAGCGCACAAGAAAAACCGCAAAATGAAACTGTCATAAGCGAGGTTATTGCTGTTGCGCAAAACAGCGCAGGAGAAAAACCGCAAAATGAAGTTGTAAACCCAAACGCAGATGTGAAACCGCAAAATGAAGTTGTAAACCCAAACGCTAAAGAAAAACCGTTAAACGGCGCTGTTTTTGAAGAACCTCAAGACGAAGACAGCGCAGAACTGTTTATTTCGCGACCTACTGTAGTCTACAAACTTTCGGACTTTGAAGGACCGCTTGATTTGCTTTTGACTTTAATTAGAGAGGCAAAAATTTCTATTGATGATATTTTTGTTTCCGATGTTACAAGGCAATATATTGACATAATAAAAAACACGCCAAAGGAAGAATTCGATTTTGAGTATGCAGGTGAATTCATAACTATGGCGGCCGAACTTATCTACATAAAATCTTTGCGTACTCTTCCTATTGAAGAAATTTTTGAGGAAGAGGAAGACCCTGAAGCAATCAAACGCGCGTTTATTCAAAAGGCTAAAGAATACGCTCTTATGAAAGAACAAGCGGAAAAACTTAAATCAAGAGAAACCATTAACCGCTTTTATAGGGAACCTAAATATACCGAAAAAGATTGCCGTGTTGCTATAACAAATTTTTCGCTACCAAAGCTCATTGAGGCTTTTGCGCAAGTTTTAATTATGGCAGACAAAATGAAAAAGGATGAAATTCCCAAAACGGTTATGAAGGAAAAGTTTTCTGTTTATGACCAAATGAACAGCATTAGGCAGTTGCTTTTGGACGGAGCGGAGATATCATTCTTTTCTTTATTTGACAAAGATTTTGACAAAAGCGATATTGTAACAACATTCCTTGCAATATTAGAACTAATGAAATATCAAAAGATAAAGGCAGAGCAAGACGAAGATACGCAAGATATAAAGATATACGCAGTAATAGACGGTGATGAAACCCCGATAATTTTTGAGGAGGACGATGATGGAGAATATTAAATCCGTGGTTGAGGCGATAATTTTCGCGGCAGGCGACGGTATA
>DATESK010000017.1:0-4536 GCA_035270865.1 Clostridia bacterium
ACAATTCAAATATCTTAGAAAGCGAATGTCCTTTTGTATAGCCTCTCTAAAACCTCAAATCCTGCACTTGAGGATTTTGTGTTGCAACGACAAAGAGTAATCGTGAAACTTTTTATTGAAGAGGGCAATTGAATACCGAACAATGCTTTTGTGTCGGGTATTTTGACCGCGGTACTGTTAACATTGTAGGCAAGCTGGAAAAAGATATAATCCTGCTGAATGTAGTAGGAAGTCTTATCATATTGAACCTGCACTTCGTAATAATTTTGCGCCATATCTTTTGAATAAATAAAGCTAAAGGTGTAGTAGTTGAAATCTACACCCGAATTTTGAAAGGAACGCACGGTTTCAAGTTCAACAATGCTATCTGTTTTGTTAGCACACGCTGTAAAACTGAATAAAAAAATCAAAAGTGCTAAGCATAAAATTAAAATTTTACAAGATTTAGGTAGTTTATTCATAAATCCCCCTAACGGCTTTCTATTGTACGCATTCAAAATTAAAATTGTTAATAGTCTATATATTATTATATGAGGGATATATGCGTAATTTACTGCATAAAAGTTTATAATACGCATATAAAATGAATAAAATGTGCTAAAATAAATAAATTTGGCATAAATATGCATAAATTATTGACAATATAAATTATTATTCATATAATCAAAATATGAATTTTTTAGGAGATTACTATGGATAAGAAAATCAAAAAAATTGTGCTTGCCTACTCTGGCGGACTTGACACTTCAATTATTATTCCGTGGTTGAAAGAAAACTACGATAATCCCGAAATCATTGCGGTAAGCGGTGATGTTGGGCAGGGAACGGAACTTGACGGTTTAGAAGAAAAAGCCTTAAAGACTGGCGCAAAGAAATTATATATCGAAGATTTGAATGTAGAATTTGTGGAAGATTTTATTTTCCCGACTCTAAAGGCAGGCGCGAAATATGAGGGGGAATATCTATTAGGTACTTCATTTGCCCGCCCTGTTATTGCAAAACGACTTGTTGAAATTGCACTCCTAGAGGGTGCGGACGCAATTTGCCACGGTTGTACGGGAAAGGGCAACGACCAAGTGCGTTTTGAATTGACCATAAAGGCCTTTGCGCCCGATATGAAAATTATTGCGCCATGGCGTGAATGGAGTATAAAGTCGCGTGATGAAGAAATTGACTATGCAGAAGCGCATAACATTCCACTTAAAATTAACCGCGAAACAAGCTATTCAAAAGATAAAAACCTTTGGCATTTATCACACGAGGGACTTGACCTTGAAAATCCCGCTAATGAACCGCAGTATGGCAAGGAAGGCTTTTTGGAAATGTGTGTCGCGCCTGAATATGCGCCCGATAAGCCCACATACCTTACTATAACTTTTGAAAAAGGTATTCCCGTTGCCATTGACGGTAAAAAGTACAAATCCGTGGAACTAGTTAAAAAACTCAATGAAATTGGCGGTGCAAACGGCATCGGACTTGACGATATAGTGGAAAACCGTTTGGTGGGAATGAAGTCCCGCGGTGTTTATGAAACTCCTGGCGGAACGATACTTTACCGCGCGCACGAGATTTTGGAAACGCTATGTCTTGACCGTGATACACAGCATTATAAAAAGCTAATAAGCGAGCAGTTTGCCGAACTCGTATATTTTGGTAAATGGTTTACACCACTGCGCGAGGCGTTATCTGCATTTGTAGACAAAACACAAGAGACAGTAAGCGGTGATGTCAAACTCAAACTATACAAAGGCAATATGATAAACGCAGGCACAACTTCGCCGTATTCTTTGTACAACCCCGAAATTGCGACTTTTGACAAGGATGAGGTTTACAACCAAAATGACAGCGCAGGCTTTATCAATTTGTACGGACTTCCACTCAAAGTTAGGGCGTTGATGCAACAATCACTCAAGGATAAAAAATAAATTTTTAAGTTAAAATTATTAGTTCAAACAATCGCTGAATTAATAATCGCTGAAATAACAATCGCTGAAATAACAATCGCTGAATTAATAATCACTGAAATTTAATTGCTGAAATAATAATTGCTGAAATAATAATCGCTGAAATTAAATTGCTTAGAACTAACTAAAATTATTAAGATAAAACTAAATTAGAACAATTCTAATTTGTTGAGAGGTGGCAAAATGGAAAAAATGTGGGCGGGACGCTTCAAAAAAGAACTATCAAAAAGTGTCAACGACTTCAACTCGTCTATAGCTGTTGACTGTAAAATGTACGCCGAAGACATCGCGGGAAGTATTGCACACGCCGAAATGCTTTGTGCAACCTCAATTTTACCAAAATCCGATGTGGAAAAAATCGTTGACGGACTAGCCGCAATTTTATCTGACATTCAAGACGGAACCCTCGAAATTGATAAGGATGCTGAAGACATCCATATGTTCGTGGAAGCTGAGTTGACACGCCGAATTGGTGATGTGGGTAAAAAACTTCACACCGCAAGAAGCCGTAATGACCAAGTTGCCTTAGACACAAAATTATATGTTAAGTCGCAAATTGATGAAATTGTCGCTTTGACAAAAGACCTACTTGCAACAATTTTAAAAATTGCAGAAGAACACAAAGCTACTATTATGTGCGGTTATACGCATTTGCAAAAGGCGCAGCCTATCACTTTTGCCGAACACATACTTGCTTATGCAAATATGCTGTCGCGCGACATTACAAGGCTATACGACTGTAAAACAAGAATGAACTTGTCGCCTCTTGGTTGTTGCGCACTAGCTGGTACGACTTACCCGATAGACAGACAGATGACGGCAAAATCGTTGGGCTTTGACGGAGTGGTTGCAAACAGCCTTGACGGTGTTAGCGACCGAGATTATTGCATAGAACTTGCCTCAAACATCGCAATACTTATGATGCACTTGTCTCGTTTTTCAGAAGAAATCGTGCTTTGGTGTTCGTGGGAGTTCAAATATATCGAACTTGACGATGCCTACGCAACAGGCTCAAGTATTATGCCGCAAAAGAAAAACCCCGACATTGCCGAACTTGTACGCGGTAAAACTGGAAGAACCTACGGAAATTTGATTGCGTTACTTACCATTATGAAAGCCTTGCCCCTTGCCTACAACAAGGATATGCAGGAAGACAAAGAAGCATTATTTGACAGCGTTGACACAGCAAAACAATGTTTGCCTATATTTACCGATATGCTATCGACAATGACGGTTCTAAAAGACAATATGGCAAAAGGCGCGGAAGGCGGTTTCATCAATGCTACAGATTGCGCCGACTATCTCACAAAATTGGGCGTTCCGTTCCGCACAGCGTACAAAACAACAGGAAATATTGTTGCGTATTGCATTGATAACGGAAAAACGCTAAACAGTTTGACACTAGCCGAATATAAGACATTTGACAGTTTGTTTGAAGAAGGCATATATTCTGCAATCGATATGAAAAATTGTGTTGAGAGGCGAAACAGCGAGGGCGCGCCGTCCCTTAAGTCGGTGGAAAAACAAATCGAACAGCTAAAAGGAATATTGAATGACTAAAATTTTTATTGACGGAAAGGAAGGCACGACTGGGCTGAAAATCTATGAAAGGTTTGAAAACAGAAAAGACATAGAACTTCTTCAAATACCCGAACAGTACCGCAAAGACAGCAATGTACGCGCGCAATTTATCAACAGTAGCGACATTACTTTTCTTTGTCTGCCCGATGTTGCCGCAATAGAAGCGGTGAATTTGGTAGAAAATGATAAAGTAAAAATCATTGACGCGTCCACCGTTCACCGTACTTTGCCTGAATGGGCGTATGGATTCCCTGAACTTGACAGAACTTTTCACGATAGAATACTTCTTTCATCGCGGGTTGCGGTTCCGGGTTGCCACGCAAGTGGTTTTTTGTCCATTGTGTACCCTCTTGTTATGCACGGAATTATGCCTAGTGATTACCCCGTGGTTTGCCATTCGGTGACAGGCTTTAGCGGCGGCGGAAAAGGAATGATAGCAGAATATGAGGATGAAAATAAATCAACGGATTACTCTGCGCCACGACAATACGCGCTATTACAATCGCATAAACATCAAAAGGAAATGAAAGAAATTGCGGGGCTAACACAAATTCCTATTTTCAATCCTATCGTTGCAAATTTTGAGCGGGGTATGGAAGTATCCATTCCGCTGTACTGCAACCGACTTGTAGGCGGAAGCGCAAGGCATATTCACGATGCGCTGTCGCAGCACTATGCGGGGCAAAAAATGATTAAGGTTATGCCGCTTGGAAGCGAAAAGGAATACAAAGGGTTTTTGCCATCAAATCTGCTTGCGGGGAAAAACACAATGCAGATATATGTGTTTGGCAATGAAGAAAGGGTGTTGGTCTGTTCCCTTTTCGACAATCTTGGAAAGGGTGCATCGGGTGCGGCTGTGCAATGTATGAACATTATGCTGGGACTAGAGGAAACAACAGGCTTGATTTAGGACAGTTGCAAAATATATTAAGTAGAAACAAGATAACTAGATAACAGATAACAGATAACAGATAACAGATAACAGATAACA
>DATESK010000018.1:0-4387 GCA_035270865.1 Clostridia bacterium
TTTTCAAACTCGATATTTATGCTCTCGCTATGTCCGTAATAAACGGGTACACGGGCAGTAGTAGCGGTGATTTTCATATTTGGCGCGTGAAGTATCTTTCTTGTTTCAACAACCATTTTCCATTCTTCTTTCGTGTAGCCGTCTTCCATAAATACATCGATATGGGGTATGACATTGAAAGCGATAGGCTTTGGGAATTTCTTTGGCGCAATACCGTTTACTCCGTCTTTTAGGTCGGAAAAACCAGCGATGCCCGCACCCGAAACTGATTGATATGTGCTGTAAACCACTCTCTTAATGCCGTATTTATCTTGCAAGGGCTTTAGAGCAACCATTGCTTGAATTGTGGAACAGTTAGGGTTTGCAATAATGCCTTTCGACCACTTAATATCTTCGGGATTGACCTCGGGGACAATAAGAGGCACATCATCATCCATACGCCATTGACTTGAGTTGTCAACTACTGTCGCGCCTGCCTCAACAAAGACAGGTGCAAAAGTTTTGGATGTACCGCCGCCTGCTGAAAATAAGGCAAAATCTATTTTTCCTTCAAGTTTTTTGACATTTTCTTCAGTTAGTTCAATAACTATATGTTTTTTTCCCATAAAATCAATTTCTTTTCCTGCGCTTTTTGATGACGCGAAAAGATAATAATTTTCCACAGGAAGTTGTTTTTCGGTGAGAACTTGTAAAAATTTTGAGCCGACCATACCGGTTGCGCCGACTACTGCAATGTTGAATAGCATAAATTGCCTCCTTTAGTCTTATACAAAATTTATCATCATACCTTAAAAATGTCAAATTAAACAAAAAGATTTAATAATATTATTTTATTTATTTGATATTTAATGTGTGTTATAGTATCATAAAGGTTATTACTAAAAGCATTAGGAGTAGAGATGGCTAATCAACAAAATTCAACACAAGGTTCATATAAATCTAAAACACCCCGACTTTTTCTCAGAAATTTATTTACTGCAGGATGGGAGAACCGCGATGTGCTGTGGCCAACAACGGTTCAAACGCCGGACGGCAAAACCAAACCTTATGTTCCAAAATACCCCGATACAATCAGCGGTTCGTTCAAAGCGTACAGGGGACAATCCAAAGTTCTGCTCAAAGCTAGTTTGTATTTTTTGATTTTTATTGCGCCCCTTCTTGTGCTTATGTTGTACGGATTAAGCGAACTTATGAACGCCGCGCTTGCCTCATCATACAACTTTATGGGCAATATCGGTATAGGCTATCCGGGGGCAATAGATAGTCTAGTGCTTGCAAAAGCCGCAAAGCTTAATGTTTACAAAGAATTTATGCTTTATTTTTATGCCGGCGCGGTTATCGCTTCAATCGGTATGGCAGGACTTGGCAATGTTGCAAGAAAGGCTATTTGGAACGAACCTTTCAAATATATCGCAAAACCATTCTTCACGGGCATAAAAAAGCATTGGTGGAAATACCTTCTTACCGTAGTTGTGGGCGGCGGTATCGCTCTTGCTATGGCAGAAGTGCTTTTGTACCATATGGTAAATATGACTCTTGGCGTTGCGGGAGCAGGCAGTTGGTGCGCTGTTATCTTTACTTTTGTTTTTGGCGTACCGCTTGCGCTTATTGCGTTTACGATGCTCACGATGATACCGTCCTACAAACTGTCTTTTTGGCAGATAATCAAAAATTCTATCGTTATGCTTGTTAACAACATTGTCAGCGTTTTGATGGTTGTGATTATATCTTGCGTTCCGATTTTCCTGCTTGCAGTATCATCAATGCTTTCAATATTCATTTATATCCTTATGATAGCTTTCGGTTGCTCGCTTGTTGCAATGCTTTGGACGGGACTGGGACACAGCAGTTATCTAAAATGCGCGGTTTTAGCAGAATATCTTGACGAAAATGACAAGAAAAAGAGCGCAACTGATGCTAGGGAAAGAAAGTACGCGGAGAAGAAAGAAATTCGCGGCGAGGTTGTGGAGAAGAAACCACAACAAAAACAACAGTTCCAAAACCCTAAAAAGAAAAAGAAACAATAATGGCG
The DNA here is from genome assembly GCA_035270865.1 of Clostridia bacterium. GTDB lineage: Bacteria > Bacillota > Clostridia > Christensenellales > CAG-917 > STD2-102. The sequence continues at coordinate 2,033 of DATESK010000018.1, forward strand.
GAAGTATTTAATTTTAATCTCAAAGCCGAGGAATATCTTAGCCTTGCCGACAAGTCATTTAAGACGGCAGATATCGAAAAAAGCGTTATTTATGTCGGGAAAGCATTAGAGATTGAACCAAAAAATGTTGAGGCACTTCTGTTTCTGGCTTCAATCTATTCTGAATTGGGTTCCTATGATTTATCCAACCGTGTGCTTTACAAAGCGTATACCAATGCCGCAACCGACCTTGAAAAGACAAGCACGGTCGCTGCGCTAGTAAATAATTTTTACGAACTGGGCGATGATGAAGCCGCCGAGTTTTACCTTAATTCAATAAAATCAAAATGGGAAAAGTTTGCCGAACTGTCGGATTTTGAAGTCGTAGGCGATTTGGACGAAGATAACGATGCGGATTTTTCTCTTGTCTATCCGCGTACGGAAGAATTTTATTATGATGCGCTTGAACGCGCGCACGAGGCATTGCAAGATAGAGATTACGAAAGCACCCTAAAAGAACTTGAAGTTTTTGAATATGGTGTTCCCTTCTATGACGCTTCAAATCACTTGCGTTTGGTTTGCTACCTTCTTCAAGACGATGTAGACCGTGTTATTGATGAAGCTGGCGAAATACTAAAAAAAAGCGATTATCTTCCCGTCCGCTGTACGCTTGTTACCGCGTATATGATAGAGGAAAAAAACGAAACCGCCTTACAACTTTTGGACGAGATACTGCAAAAGGATTATAAGCGAGTCGAGGAAATCACGGTACTGTTACCGATTTTGGTAAATTTTGAAATGCACGCCGAGGTAGTCAAGTACACTAAAAGACTTTTGGAGTTATCCGAACTACAACCGCACACTATGATTTGGCTTGCGCAAGGATTGTACAATTTAGGGCAGAAAACCGAGGCGTCAAAAGTTATGCGCCGAGTTTCAACCATATACCGTGATTTTACGGCGGCGGATTTTTATATCGGCTACTTTGCAAAAAAGCCCGAAAAGGTGGAGTATGGTTTGGGGCTTCCTTTAACCGAGTTAGTGGCAAGACAAACCAAAATTCGCAATTTTTTGAAACTTGCAGACGAGGATTGCCGAAAAGAACTTATTTACAACAAAAAAACAAGCGAGCTAATAAAGTGGTGTTTCCGCGATATTGAGGGCAAATCTTTGCTCGCAATAGTATCAAAACTCAATGATTGTTGGAGTACTGCGGTAGAAACACAATATGCTGAAACCTTGCTGATAAAAGATGTAGATTTGAACCTTGGAAGCGCAATGCTAAAGGGACTAATACTTCATAAAACCGAACTCAATATGTATATTACGCTGGAGGGAAAGTGCAAGCAATTTTATTTGCAAACTCCCGATGCGATAAGAAAATTGCCGTCAAATTTTATTAACGCATTTTCTACCGCAGTTTATGAAACACTAGTTAATGTGGACAATCCAAACGAGAGTCTTGCCAAAATTACAAGCTATATTAACAGCTTTTGCACTTTAGATGAAAAAGGCAAACTTGAGTGGAGCGTTCCACACGGCGACAAAGTCGCGCGTTTGAAATCCACACGCACATTGTTAGGGATTTTCATTATGAAGTCGGCGTTTGCAGATGAGAACGAAATTAAATCGCTAAGTGATTTTTTTGAAATCAACGAGCGCACTATGAAAAAATACTTGCGGTTACTTAGCGGAGAAGGAAACGACTAAAGAAGAATTAAGGTAAAATGCGAAAGCTACAAATAAAAATTTGTGAATTAAGATAAATGCGAAAGCTAAGAAAAAGGATTTATTAAAATGACAGAAAAAGAGAAGAAAATTAAATGTATTGAAGATATATGCAACCCCGATTTGCCCTATGGCGAAAAACTTGATGCATACGAGTTTTTATGCGATGAAGGTGAAGAAGTTATAGATGAAATGATAGCACGGCTTTATAATACTGAGGGCGACGACGCCCAAATGCTTATCGAGATACTGGCAAACTTCAAGGGTAGAAAGGAAATATATCTTTGGCTTGTAACTTTCTTTTACCGCGGAGATGATGTCGCATTGTTTGCCAAACTTTTGGGAAGTTACGGTGATGAAAGGGCGATAGATGTTTTGAACAGCTTTGCCAAAGAAAACGAACTTAACTACAATGAGTTTATGGAAGTCCGCAACGCCGTTGAGATGTTGGGCGGAATTTTTGTGTCCAAACAAGATTTTTCCGACGATCCCTTCTACAAATTTATTAAGGGCATTGATGAGAGTGAAACGATAAAGGAAGACGAGCAAACGGACAGCGAGGAAAATGAAGATGACTGCGACTGCCACCACGAAGAAGGCGATTGCGACTGTGGTGATGACTGCGACTGCAACCACGAAGGCAATGAC
>DATESK010000019.1:0-7831 GCA_035270865.1 Clostridia bacterium
TGTACGGCTTTATAATTTCACGGCAACGGTCAAATACGATAATCGTATTGTTGATAGCGTATGAAATAATCGTGATTGCCGCCGCAATATAGCTTGAGTTTATTTGAACTCTAAATATAATTGTTAAAGCAAACATTATAATTACATCGTGGAGCATTGAAATAACCGCGACAATACCGCTTACGACCTCAAATCGGAAGATGATATAAATCAAAATCAAAAGTGTGGATATTCCAAGTGCCGCAACCGCTTTGTTGATAAGATCTTTACTTGCCGTTTTTCCTATTGATTCTGCGGAAATAAAATCAGCATCAGTCGCGCGATTTGGATATTGAGCTTTGATTGCGTCAAGAATTTGATCATTCAACTGTGCAATCTCACCATCATCACCGCTGATATTTTTGTACCTAAAAGTTATTGCTGAATTTTCTGTAACGCCTGATGTAGATGACTGCACATATGTTACTTTCGTGCCGCAGCTCTCGATTGTTTTCGTTACATCATCAACATTTTTACTATAATTTTCGTTTGAAGTGTATGCCTCTTCGCCAAACCTAACCGAGACAATAGTACCACCCTCAAAGTCAATACCGATATTAAAACCTTCAGTTATACTGCCGGTTGTTCCGCCTATAACCGCTATCACGATTATTGCGGCAATTAAAATTGCTAATGGCGCAATGAGCCAAAGTTTTACTCTGTCGCAAATTTTGAAATTTGCAAATTTGCCGCTTATCGAGCCGAGGAAGTTATTTGATTTCATATTATTTTACCTCCCCGCGCTTTAACATATAAAGCTTTGGATTTTCGCTGTTAAATGACAAGAAACAGTTCATAATAATTCGGGTGACTAAAAGCGCCGAGAACATAGAAATTATGATGCTTATAAACAATACTATTGCAAATCCTACGATTGCCGCCGAGCCGATAATCCAAAGGACGACTGCGCCTATGATTGTAGTGACATTGCCGTCAATAATTGCAGTAAGCGCACGCTTGTAGCCCGCCACAAATGCCGACCGTATTGGCTTATTTGTTGTTTTGTATTCATCCTTGATACGCTCGAAAATAACGACATTAGCGTCAACTGCCATTCCTACGCCAAGCAAAACACCTGCGATACCGGGAAGTGTTAATTGCACCCACGGCAATACAGAGCAGAACCAAATAAGAAGAACAATGTAGACGGCAAGCGCGATATCTGCCGCAATGCCCATCATTCTGTACGCAAAACCCATAAAAATAAACACAATCGCAATACCAATAATGCCCGCAATCAATGCGGTTCTTATAGCGTCATCGCCGAGTGTTGCTGAAACTGTTCTGTTTTCAATAAGTGTCAAACCGACTGAAAAAGTTCCGCTTTGAATGCTGGTCGCAAGAGCATACGCATTTTCATAGGTATAATTTCCGCTTATCATTGCCGAACCGCCCGTGATTGCTTGATTGATTGTAATACCGTTTTCGTTTTCAAGCTCTCCGCCTACATAAATGTAAAGTTTTTCATTTACATGTGCTGCGGTGTAATCAGCAAAAATTTTAGATCCGGCATCGTTGAAAGTCAAACCGACAGCGTAATAGTTGCTGTCGTCTTGGTCATAAGTTACATAAGCGTTGGAAATATGGCTTTTGCCAACAACAACGACTTTCGCATCTTCTCCTGTTCCGTCTCTAAATTCAAGACTTTGAGGTCTGCCGATAAGGTCAAAAATTCGTTCTGGGTCTTCCACATCGGGAACTTCAACCCTGATCTTTTGGTCGGAATACGATACGACCGCTTCTGTGAAGCCCTTTGAAACAAGTAGAGATTGCAAAGATGTTACTGTTCCGTCAGCTCTGGTTTCTAAGTCTGCCAAACCGTCATCTTCAACTTTGAAGACAGCCGAAACACCACCTGAGAGGTCAAGTCCTAATTTAATTGTCTTTGCATATCCTGTGTAATCATATAAGCCAATGGGGAATTCAATTAGAGCAAACACCGCCATTAAAATAATGAATACTGAAATTAAAGACAAAACCACGATAGATTTTTTCTTTTTCACGAAGGTCCTCCTAAGTTCAAAACACTAATATTATACATATAAGAAGCAATATAGTCAATAAAAAACGGAAAAATTCTGCGCAAATAACATATATGAATTCTCACGGTATCCGCATAAAAAAATTAAAGCGAAATTTGTGAAAAAATTACTTTTCTTCCTCAGCGTAAATTGCAAGCGAACTTAAAAACCGCTTTATCATCATCTCGCAGGAAAGTTTGTATGATTTTTTGAAATCGCCCGCAAAATGCAGGGAATTTGCCTTGCAACCGCCCGAACAATAGTATTTTGCAACACAGTTTTGGCAGTCCTCTTTTTCATATATATTTGCGTCAAAAAACTTTCTTTGAATTTCTTTGTTAAATTCTCCGCTTAAAACATTTCCCATATAGTAATCTTTATCGGTTACAAATTGGTGGCAGGGGTAAATATCGCCGACAGGTGTTACCGCAACATACTCACTACCCGCTCCGCACCCGCGAAGTCTTTTTGTGATACACGGGCCGTGCTTTAAGTCCAACATAAAATGAAAGTAGTTGAACCACTTATCGCCCCGTCTTCTCTTAACATATTCTTTTGCTAGGATGTCGTATTGGGCAAAAACCGTTTCTAAATCTTCTGTTTTTATAGCAAGCGGATCATTTTCATCTAGTACCACAGGCTCAATGGAAATTTGGTCAAAACCTAAATCATTCAAATACAGCGCGTCAGTTGCAAAATCAAGATTCTTTTGCGTAAAAGTACCTCGAATATAGTAGCGTTTATCGCCACGGATTTTGCGGAACTCTAACGCATTTTTTAACGCAATAGCGTGCGAACCTTTCCCGTTTGCCGATACTCGCAACGCATCGTGAACTTCTTCTCTTCCGTCAATGCTGATGACAACATTATCCATATTTTCGTTCAACCACTTGCGGTTTTCGTCATTTAACAGCACGCCGTTTGTTGTCATAGTGAATGTAATATGTTTTCCCGCACTTTTCACCGCATTTTGAGCATACTCGACAATCTGTTTGACCACGCCCATATTCATAAGCGGTTCACCGCCGAAAAAGTCAACTTCAATATTTTTGCGAACTCCGCTCATTTTTATAAGCATATCGATTGCAGATTTTCCAACTTCAAAGGTCATATAGTCCTTTGCCGTGTTATATGTGCCAGAGTGCGCAAAGCAGTACGGACACCTTAAATTGCAGTCGTGGCAGATATGCAAGCACATAGCTTTAATCTCGCCCGTAAAAGGTATCTTATAAATTTCTGTCGGGGAATTCAACAAACCTTCCTTTTCCATTTCCTCTATTTCTAACTTTACTTCTTGCACCACTGCGCCGTCTAATTTGCTAAACGCGTCTGCTTCAATTTCGTCTAGTATGTCATAGCGAAATTTGGCAAGCAAAAAAGTGGCGTAATCTACATCGTGAAGACTGCCACTTTCAATGTCGTACAAAAAATATCTTTCGTTTTCCGAAAGGTTGGATTTGAAGGCTTTTACCATTATATTTTCCTCAAATGAGGAGAAATTCAATTACTTATTGCTGTCTTTTTCAGTATTGAAAATTTTCTCGTCTTTGCTGGCGCAGGTTTGATTTCCCACCGTGCAGCTTGTTTTGCAGGCGGATTGACAACTTGATTGACACTCTCCGCATCCAATTTTTCCGTCTTTCTTTATTGAGCATTTTGAAATTGTTTGAATGTGCTTCATACTTATCTCCATAATTTTTTTTCATTATATCGTAAATACGGCGGATTTGCAAGTTAATACGCAGAATATGCAAAAAATCTTATTATCTTGCCAAACAAAAAAGCCGTATTATTGTTGAAACAATAAATACGACTGTTATTTTTACATTATTTGCGAAAAAATGGATCTGCCTTAACCGATTTGTTCAATCTGCTTTAGCTAAACTAATTTGCCTAATTTGCTTTGACTAAAGCGTTTGGCTATGATTTGTCAATCTTCTTTGACCTAAAGCGTTTGGCTTGATTTGCCTAATCTGCTTTGACCAAAGCGTTTGGCTTTGATTTGCTCAATCTACCTAAAGCGTTTGGCTTTGATTTAGCTTAACCGTTTTGCTCAAGCAACTTCTAAACTAATTTGCCTAATCTTTTTGACTGAACTACTTCAAAATAGGCTTTATGCCGCTTGCATTGCAGGTTTTCTCACATTAACAGCAATTATGCCCGAGATTACTCCTGCAACCGTCAAACATAATAGGTCTATCCAAGAGAAACTTGCATTTTGAAAACCGCCGTCAAGTCCTGCAAACATCAGATACGACAAAGCGGTGTAGATCGCGCCGCCTATTCCACCGTTAACTGCACCCATAGGTTTCTTGCCAACACCTAGCATTGCTCCCACCAAAACCGATATTATCTTTATAACATAATTAATCGGAACAATCACGGCAGAACTAAGTGATGCCCATCTAGCAATCAAAGCAAGCAAAAGTATTAAAATAAGCGACAGCAATAGCGAAAACAGCACCATTTTTGTTACCGCAAAAGCACAGGTCTTAAATTTTCCGTTTCTCATAAACACCTCGCTTAAATGATATGCGAAAAGTTAGTACATAATTCCCTTTTTTATTTGATTTCCCACTCTTGCCGATATTTTCACTACATTTTGTAATGCATTTATAAGATTAAAAAAGCAGACTTCTTAGTGTGCAAAAATTCAATTTGACGAAATAAAAAAAGCAAACCGCTTGGTGTGGTTTGCTTTTGTTTTAATGATATAAAAAAGCACACCGTTTGGTGTGCTAAATTTTGTTTTAGAAAATTTCTTTTCTTTATTATTCTGCTTTATCTTCTGCCTTGACTTCCTTTTTTACTGCAGGCTTTTTTGCAGGGGCTGCCTTTTTTGCAACGGGAGCGGCTGATTTTGTTTCTTCAAAAATGGGCTCTTCCTTAACTGCGGGAGCTTCTTCAACAGGAATTGGCACGACTTCATCAACTGGAACTGGCTTAACAGCATCCATAACAATTCCTACACCATTCTTTTCGATTGTGATAAGTGTCGGGTTTTCGTCCGAACCAACATTCAAAACTATTGTGTTATCCGCTGCATTCATTGCAACAATTTTGCCAACCATTCTGCCGATTGTCATAATTTTTGCGCCGACTACAAGATTATTCATCATTTCTTGTTGTTGCTTTTGACGCTTTTTTTGCGGAATTATTGTCATTATTATCATACCAACCAAAAGTACGCCCAAAACCACTACTACCCAAATATTTTCACCCATTACTGCCTCCTTGATTTGAAGTTGAAATTTATCACTTCAATGAACAAACATCATTCTATACTAAAAAAACCTAATACGCAAGCGATTTTTCCCACTTTTTTCAAGTTGCTGTTTATTCGTTTGAAAAAAAATTCAAATCGCAGATTGTGTTGATAAGCGTATTTTAATTGTGTTCGTTTGACGCTTAAAAATACATTTTAACCGCAAAAAACATTGAAATTTGCCGAACTTAGAATATTTTACTACGCTTTATAGTTTGCTAAGAATTCTTTTTTGAAATCAAGCAATCTATCTTGCCATATTGCTTCCCTAATTTTTTCCGTTAACCTTGCCAAAAATCTAAGATTATGAATTGAAAGCAAACGACCGCCCATTATCTCATCGGCTTTGATAAGATGGCGAATATATGCGCGGCTATAATTTTGACAGCAATAGCAATCGCATCCTTCTTCTACGGGAGAGAAGTCATCCTTGTACGGTGCGTTGCGGATTGTAATAAATCCGTTCTTTGTCATCGCGCTGCCGTTTCTTGCAATTCGTGTTGGCAGGACGCAATCAAACATATCAACTCCGCGCGACACCGCCTCAACAATGTAATCGGCAGTTCCAACGCCCATAAGATAAGTTGGCATATCTTTTGGTAAAAGCGGTTGCAAAACATCAAGCATATCATACATAACCCGCGGTTCTTCACCTACCGACAGTCCGCCGATTGCTATACCGCACTTTGCGTACGGAAGTGTGCGTTCTATGCTTTCTTTGCGTAAATCCGCATACATATTGCCTTGAATTATAGGGAACATTGTTTGATGTGATTTTAACTCGATTTTGGAACAGCGGTCAAGCCAAAGTAAAGTGCGTTCCATCGCCGACCTCGCTTCATCGTGGGAAATTCCCGGCGCGGTGCATTCATCAAACGCCATAACTATATCCGCGCCAAGCGCGCGCTCAATTTCCATAACTTTTTCGGGAGAGAAGAAGTGCTTTGAGCCGTCCAAAAACGAATTAAAATACATCCCTTCATCACTAATTTTGCGCAAGGATGAAAGTGAAAAAACTTGAAATCCCCCGCTATCGGTCAGGATTGCCCTGTCCCAATTCATAAACTTATGAAGCCCCCCTGCCTGCTCTACTAATTCGTGTCCTGGACGGAGATACAGATGATAGGTGTTTGAAAGCATAATTTTCGCGCCAGTCGCTTTGACTTCTTCGGGTGATAGTCCTTTCACCGTTGCGTGGGTTCCGACAGGCATAAAAACGGGAGTGTCAATCACTCCGTGGTCGGTGTATAGTTTTCCTATTTTCGCACCCGATTGTTTGCAGGTGTGTAGAACTTCAAATTTCATAAATACCTCAAGTTATAGCTTAAGCTTATTGCGGAAATCAATTCGTAAATTTCGGCATTATTTGGTTTAGTAAAAGAAGCAACAATCACCGAATGAAAAAAATCTATATTTTTCTTCCACCGCAGTGTTGTAGATTTCCAAAGTTTTTTCCCGTCCTAGATATGCGGAAACCAACATAATCAATGTGGATTCGGGAAGGTGAAAATTTGTTATTAGTGCGTCAACCGCCTTGAACTTGTAGCCTGGATAGATAAAAATACTCGTATCGCCTTTCATCGCTTGAATGTGTCCGTTCTCGTCTGCCGCGCTCTCAAGAGTGCGAACAGATGTGGTTCCAACGGCAATAATTCGCCTTCCTTCAGCTTTAGCGCGGTTAATCTTCTCCGCATTTTCTTCGTCTATTTCAAATTCTTCGGTGTGCATTTTGTGTTCTAGAATATTTTCGCACTTTACAGGGCGAAAAGTTCCCAGTCCTATATTTAGCAAAACAGTTGCAAACTCCACTCCTTTTTCTTCCAACTCTTTAAGCAGTTCTTTGGTAAAATGCAAGCCTGCAGTCGGCGCGGCGGAAGAACCCTCCACCTTTGAATAAACTGTTTGGTATCTTTCTTTGTCCTCTAACTTTTCGGTTATATAAGGCGGAAGCGGAATGTTGCCCACACGGGATAATATATCTTCAAACACTCCCTCAAACTCAAAGTGTATTACGCGCACGCCGTTGTCGCTTATGCTCATAATTTCGGCGGTTAGCTCATCCGACACTATAATTTTAGAACCTATTCTTGCCCTTCGAGCAGGTCGCATAATGGCTTCCCAGTTTGTGTAGTCAATGCGTTTAAGCAATAAAATTTCAAAGACAGTATCTTTATCCGCCTTTTTGCCAAACATTCGCGCGGGAATAACTCTCGTGTTGTTGATAACCAGTAAATCGCCCGACTTCAAATAATCGCCGATATTATGGAAAATGTTGTGCGTAAGTTTATCGCTTGCGCGGTTATACACAAGCAAGCGTGAAGAATCCCTAGGGTTTGCAGGCTGTTGCGCAATCAATTCTTGTGGTAGGTAGTAGTTAAAATCTGATGTTTTCAATTTTATATCCGCTAAAGCTATGATGACTTTTTATTATTTTTTGTTTTATTGTTTTTTGTTTTATTGTTTTTTGTTTTATTGTTTTTTATTGCCGCATTTTTGTTTACTGTTT
>DATESK010000020.1:0-2417 GCA_035270865.1 Clostridia bacterium
AATTTCTTTTTTAAATATGTGAGAGATACCACTTTCGCCACAAACAGCAGCGAGTATTATAGTGAGAGATATGAGTTTAATGAAACAGAGCAAGCAGATGTTCTCGCAATAATGACCTATTTGGAATCGCTAAACAGCTAAACGCGAAAACAGCTAAACAACTAAACGCTTAAATGCTAAACAGCTAAAACAGAAAAAAGTGTAAAAACTAAGAAGTGTAATAATATAATTAAAAACAAAAAAACACACCATTATGAGTGTGTTTTTTTTGTTTGGCGCCTTAACTAGGATTCGAACCTAGAACCTATCGGTTAACAGCCGAGTGCTCCACCGTTGAGCTATTAAGGCATACGCTTACTACGCTTGAATATTCTAATTGTTTATAAATAATTTGTCAACTAATTTTTGTATCATCGTTACAGACAAAATATAAATCACAGATTGCAGTCTATTGCGAACTTTATTAAAGGTCGCAATAAGGCAAAATTATTGACTATAATGGCAGTTAATGGTAAAATTTTTCTATGAAAAGTTTTGATAAGCAAGTGAAATGTCCCGATTGCGAAATTCCTTACGAAAAAAACGAGGAGGGAATTTTTGTGTGTCCCGCGTGCGGTCGAGAGGAAACATTGTTAGAGCGCGAAGCGCGACACCTTGAAGATACCCGCCGTGAGATTGAAGAAGAGGGCAAAAGCTACAAAGAGCGAAGCGAATTTGAAAAGCACGCAAAGGAATACGATGAACATTCCTTTGAAAAACCCCAAAGGCTTAAAATAAAGTCGGAAGAATTTGATGAAACCGCGACTTCGGCTGAAAGCGGAGCGTTGCTTGTTCAAATCAAAAAGCGTCAAGAGGAAGCAAGGGCTGCGGAAGATGAAAAGCGACTGATTGAGCTTGTACATGATGAAGAGAAGATACAACACGAACACGACCGCCACTTAGCACACGAGGCGCGTGAGCGGGCAAAAGCGCAAAAACTTGAAGAGCAGATGCCCTTTGAGCTAATCATTGACAATGACGGACTAGTAAAAATGAGATTTGGGCGGTATCCGCAAAGTGTGGTAACAGACGAAAGAATGATTTCCATACTTGACGAAAAGCTGAAAGAGAGTTCGTTTGTGAAAAATGAACGGGGTTGGTTTAAGTTTGGGAATATTATGTATAGCGCAATTCCTGCGTTTCCGTATGATCAAAACAGCAACTTTGAAAACGGCGAGACGATTGAGGCGGGAAAATATTATTATTTTCGTGTAGAACCTATATTTTGGCGTGTTTTGGATGTTCGTGATGACGAGGCGGTTTTGCTGTCTGACAAAGTGTTGACGGTAAAAGATTATAACGCAGATAACCGCAACGGAAAGTGGTCTGACAGCTATATTCGCGACTGGTTGAATATGAGTTTTTTTGCGCGCGCGTTCACCCTTGATGAGCAAAAATGGTTGAAACACGACAGGCTTGATAACACGACGACAGCGCATAAATCAACAAAAGCATATGTAGGCGAAAACACAGAAGACAGTGTGTTTTTGCTTTCGCATTCCGAAGCCGTTAAGCGAATAATGGGATTTTCCATTGTAAGTGACAAAAAAGACCCCGAACGCAGAGCATATCCTACCGACTATGCAAAAGCTATGGGAGCGGTTTGTTCGCACGCAGAGGACTGCGAAGGCTACACAAACTGGTGGTTGCGTTCCCCGGGAACTACGGAAAGAAGCGCAAGTTCAGTAGAACCGACAGGGAAGATAAGTCTTCTTTACGGCGCGACTTTGAAAATGGGAGTAAGAGCGGCAATCAGAATAAAGCCAAACCCAAAGAAAACAGTTTAGCAGAAAGGCAAATCCAAAGAAAACGGATTAGCAAAAGACGCAAAAAATCCCGCAGAAGCGGGATTTTGTTATGCTTAACCTAATTTTTTGCCATAGACATACGCCTTGCCAAATATTGATTTTAGTTTTTCAAACCCCAACTTTTCGTAAAATTTTATTGCACCGACATTGCCCGAGCCAACGGATAGCGATATGCCCTTTACGCCCATATTTTTTAAGTTGTCGCAAAGGGTATTGATAAGTTTTGTTCCTAAGCCCTGCCCTTGACAGACGGGCAACAAGTCTATGTGGAGATGAGCGGGATAATCTCGCGCGATATTTTTGTAAAACAGCGGCTCAATTTGGTGAATAAGCGCTTCCGTTCTGCTTAATTTTTTTACCTTTGGAATATAGAGTTTGTGAAAATTTTCAAAGAAAACTTTGTAATCCAGCGCGCAAAGAATGTAGCCTTGCGCCTCGTCCGCATCATCGGCAACAACTAAAATATTTTGAGGCTCTTGTTCGTAATAGTAGTCGCAATAGAGCATGCAAACAAGCTCTTTGTTGTCCACATAATTTTTTGCGGTTGCAGTTTTGTGGCAAATTTTGCGA
>DATESK010000021.1:0-13396 GCA_035270865.1 Clostridia bacterium
CACTTATTACGCCGTAGTGATAAAGAAAATCATGGCCTTGAAACCACTGATTTGAAAATAGAAATGGCGAAAGCAAAACTATGCCGCCGACAAAACAACCAAGAATAACTAATAAATTTTTCAACAGTTTATTTTCAGCAAGCGGTCTTAATTTTCCGTAATTCGCGCCCTCAATCCGCATTTCTGTAATTGTTTCCAAACTATACCTCAATTTGCCCGCAAATGTTAAAGTGCAAAAATAGCATTCATTTGCGATTTATTTTATCATCAAGACAAATGCTTTGAATATTTCCGTCCTTACCAGTTTCTTCGATTGCACGAACCGAAAGTTCGCAATTATGTTTTTCTTTGTTATCCTCAATATTCTCGCCGTTCTCTACCGTATTGCAGGTATTCTCATTTTTCTCGTTTCCTATCGCCTTGCAGAAATTCTCTTTTTGTTCGCCGTTCACTACCGCCTTGCAGGAATTCTTACTTCTTTTCTTCTTTATAACAGCAACTGTAATGGTCAACAACACAGCAAAAAGCGCAAACGCTAAGAATGAGTATAAAATGACATCAATCATATTAGTAGGCACAAACAACATCAAGACAGTCAAAATCCCCGCCGCGATAACATTGCCAATAAAAATAGACAAAGCAGCTTTCCATAATTTCATATCTAGCGCCGCGCCTATACCAGAACCTGTCCAAGAACCAGTCAAAGGAAGAGGAATTGCAACGAATGACAATAATCCGACAAACTTCTTGATTTCGGTATTCGCATTTTTCGCTATACCTTTCTGAGCGGATTTTTTTACTTTTTCCGCTTTGTCCGAAAGTATGTCCTCAACAAAAAAACCTAATTTATAAAATAATTTTGTGGATTTTAGCTTTTTAATTATCGGCTTAATAAATAAAATTAAAGGAATAATGACGGCTGAAGAGCCCGCAATACAAGTAAACATGGCAACTACCGTATTCACATTCATACTTGCGGCGATTATTAAACCGCCTCTAAGTTCAATAAGCGGAATTATCGAGACTAAAAACAGCGTCAAATAATCGTTATGCGTAATAGATGAAAAAAATTGGCCTACCGCTTCAGTCATAATATTTCTCCCTGTTAAAGTATATTATATCGCTTGTTAAAAGTCAACAATCGGGCTAAAATAGTTAGTGTGCATAAGCTGGCGTAAGGCACATCAAACAAAAATTAACTATCCGAAATTTGAACTCCACAAAATCGGAAAAATCCTAAAATGCGGAAGATATAAAGGACAACATGCAAAAAATACTTAGCGCGCTAAGAAAAGCGGTTACGGATTACAAAATGATAAGCGATGGCGACAATATCGTCGTCGGTCTTTCAGGTGGCAAAGACAGCATATTGCTTCTCACCGCCCTTTCTCACTATCAGCGGTTTTCGCCCGAAAAATTTAAGCTATCCGCCGTTACCATAGATTTAGGCTTTCCCGAAACCAATCCCGACGAGGTTCAAGCAACCAAAGATTACTGCGCCCAAATCGGCGTGGACTACAAAATCATAAAAACCGACATAGCGCAAATTATTTTTGATGTGCGCAAAGAAAAAAATCCTTGCAGTCTATGTGCAAAAATGAGGCGCGGCGCACTGAATTCCGCCATTATCGAAATGGGCGCGAACAAACTTGCCCTAGGCCATAATGCTGACGACACAATCGAAACAATGCTTATGTCACTAGTTTTTGAAGGCCGTTTCTCAACCTTTGCCCCCACCGCATTTATGGACAGAACGCAAGTAACTCTTATTCGTCCGCTTATCTATGTCGAAGAGCGTGATATTATCACCGTGGGCAAACGGCTTAATCTGCCAATTATTCATAACCCCTGCCCCGCCAATCACATAACCCGCCGTGAATGGGCTAAAAATCTCATTAAGTCTATCACCGAAGATGTCCCCACCGCCAAAACTCAAATTATGGGCGCAGTCTTTAACCCGAATCGCAATAACCTTTGGCATAAACCCGAAGACAATTAAGCATAAAAAAAATTAAGCACTAAAACAATTACAATAAGCAATCAACTACTCCGATACCAAGTACATTTTGCGACGATTTAATAAATAAAATCAAAACTGCCCAACTAGCGCAAGTGCTAGTTGGGCAGTTTTAGTTAAAGTTTTTGAAGGGGTGCGGGGAAACTTTGTTCACAAAGTGTCCTCGCAGAATTTCAAATCGGTGTGGGAAGCGTTGAGGTGAGCTGTTGCGCGAGATAATATTGTTAATTTTCGCTTTTTATTAGAAAACACCCCTTGTTCGTAGCATTGCTACGAGCGAGAGGTGTTAACGACATAAAAATAATAATTAGCGGTTTTAGATGTGCATAAAGCTCACATAAACGCTTCTAACTAAATGAGCTTTATGATTGCGAGTTGAGCTGCATCGCCTCTGCGTTCGCCCATTTTTACAATTTTAGTATATCCGCCACCTTGACCAAGTTCTTCTTTGCGTGCGGCATATTTTGGTGCATACTCGTTAAAGATTTTCTCAATAAGAGGATGCTTGATGTCTTTGACACGGCTTGTGAAGGCTTCCTTGCTTTCTTTGTCGCCCTTAACCTCTTGCAGGTCTCTAAGCTCGGCCATTAAATAGCGACGTACGGCAAGTTTTTTCGCTCCGTCATTTGTGAATTGTTGAGCCACGACTTCGCCTTTAGCGTTCTTAACATTCTTCGTTACGGTTACTTCGTCTTTGTATGTTTTGATTGCCTTTGTCAAAAGTTTTTCTGCAATTCTGCCAACGGATTTTGCACGGTCAATAGTTGTTTCAATTTGTCCGTTCCAAAGCAGCTCCGATACTTGATTCTTCAGTACAGCCATTCTTTGGTCGGTAGGTCTTCCTAATTTCTTCGGCATAATGTCCTCCTAGTCTTCCTGTGCTTTGAGAGACAAGCCCAGGTCTTCCAATTTTTTAATTACTTCTTCAAGCGACTTACGACCAAGATTTCTAACTTTGAGCATATCTTCTTCAGTACGCTTAATCAAATCTTCGACATTATGAATTCCCGCGCGCTTCAAACAGTTATATGAGCGAACTGAAAGGTCAAGGTCTTCGACTGACATTTCAAGCACTTTTTGTTGTTTATCGTCCTCTTGTGAAACAAGAATATCATAGCTATTCATTGAATCTACGAGGTCTACAAAGAGCTTAATATGGTCGTTCATAATTTTCGCAGCAAGAGATACAATTTCCTTTGCTGATGTAGTGCTGTCTGTTGTTACTTCAAGCGTAAGTTTGTCAAAGTCTATGCTGTGTTCAACACGGGTGCTTTCGACAGTATAGTTTACCTTTACAACGGGGGTGTAGATTGAGTCAATAGGAATATATCCTATAGCCATTCTTTGATCCTTGTTGCGCTCTGCCGGCACATATCCGCGACCTGTATCAACAAAAATTGACATCGAAAGATTTGCGCCATCGTCCAAATTGCAAATATGCATATTCGGATTCATAATTTCAATATCCATAGGGAGTTCGATATCTGCTGCGGTTACTTCGCCTGCTGTATTCTTCTTCAAAAACAGCTCAATTTTGCCGCTTCTGTCGTTGTTTGTAGCCTTCAAACGCAATCCCTTCATGTTAAGAATGATGTCAGTTACATCTTCTTTAACACCTTTGATTGTTGCGAATTCATGATGCACACCCTCAATTTTGATTCCGACTACCGCCGCTCCAGGGAGGGCAGAAAGTAAAATTCTTCTTAAGCTGTTTCCCAGAGTCGTTCCAAATCCTCGCTCTAGCGGTTCAACGATGAAACGGGCGAAATTCCTGCTTTCATTTTCTTCGCAGACAATTTTTGGTTTTTTAATTTCCATCATAATCGTTTCTCCTTATTGCTTACTTGGAATACAACTCAACTATGAGATGCTCCTTGATGTCAAGATCAATTTCCTCTCTTTCAGGAAAACTTAAAACTTTGCCGGTAAGCCCTGCATTGTCGTATTCAAGCCACTTAACGATAGACAAATTTTTGACATCTTTGATTTCTTTCCACATCGGCTTGTCTTTCTTTGTTTCGCGTACGGCGATGATGTCCCCGACTTTAACTTGAATCGAAGGTATATCAACATTCTTTCCGTTAATAGTAAAATGTCCGTGTGTAACCATTTGACGAGCCATATCGCGTGAAGATGCAAATCCCATACGATATACCACATTGTCAAGACGACGCTCAAGCATTACAAGTAGATTTTCACCGGTAATACCGCGGAGCAAAGTCGCTTTTTCGTAATATGTGCGCATTTGCTTTTCGGATAAACCGTAAATTCTCTTAGTCTTTTGCTTTTCACGCAATTGGATTGAATAACCCGACGCCTTTTTGCGGCTCTTTGTATGCATTCCCGGAGGATTAGATTTCTTAATAAGAGTGCATTTTTGTGAATTGCACTTGTCGCCTTTCAAATAGAGTTTGCAACCTTCGCGCCTGCACAAACGGCAGTCGGCTTCTGTATATCTAGCCATATATTACCTCCTATAGTCTTCTGCGCTTTGGCGGGCGGCAACCGTTGTGGGGAATTGGAGAAACATCCTTGATAAGTGAAACTTCAAGTCCGACATTTGAGAGAGCGCGAATTGCGGATTCTCTGCCTTGTCCGGGACCTTTTACGAACACTTCAACGGTTCTCATTCCTTGGTCATATGCTACCTTAGCGGCATCTTCAGCAACAACTTGTGCTGCAAACGGCGTTGATTTTCTTGATCCTCTGAGCTTAAGTTTGCCCGAACTCGACCATGAAACAGCGTTTCCGTTTGTATCAGTAATTGTTACGATAGTATTATTAAATGATGCATGGATATGAGCTTGCCCTTTTTCCACGCGTTTGATATCTTTTTTCTTTCTAATCTTACCTGCCATGTCAAAACTCCTTATACATTAGTAGTCGACTTTTTACGGCCAACAGTACGCTTGGGTCCTTTTCTTGTGCGGGCATTCTGCTTTGTATTTTGTCCGCGAACAGGAAGTCCCTTTCTATGGCGAACTCCGCGGTATGAACCGATTTCCATAAGTCGTTTGATATTAAGTCCTACTTCTCTTTTCAAATCGCCTTCCACATGAAGGTTCTTTTCGATATATTCACGAAGCGCACTAACCTGTTCCTCTGTCAAATCTTTGACACGGACACTAGGATCTACGCCAGTAACACTCAAAATTTCTCTGGCTTTTGGTTGACCAATGCCATAGATGTAAGTAAGACCGATTTCCACTCTTTTCTCGCGTGGTAAGTCTACGCCGGCTATTCTTGCCATTTTCTACCTCCAAATAATTTATAAATATATGCCTATGCTTTTGATACCGCGTCAATTTTGGAATGGACAACGGCAGCCGCCAAAAGCACTTGTTCCATATTAACCTTGACGCTGTTTATGATTCTTGTTCTTTGAGCAGATAACCATAACTCTGCCGTTTCTTTTGATAACCTTGCACTTGTCGCACATAGGCTTTACCGATGGTCTAACCTTCATTTTATTATCCTCCAATCAAGTCATTAGTTGCTTTTTTTGTTTCGCCAGATAATTCTGCCTTTTGTCAAATCGTACGGACTAAGTTCCATTGTGACTTTGTCCCCTTCAAGAATTCTTATATTGTTTATTCTCAATTTTCCAGACAGATATGCCAACACAATATAACCATTTGTGAGTTTAACCCTAAATTGAGTTTTGGGTAACACCTCAATAACTATTCCTTCCGCTTCGATTACATCGTCTTTCGCCATACAACCTCCGTCATTGTTTTTCGTTGTAGGGGCGCAATGCACTTCTTAGTTCCGCATCAAAAATCTGTCCGCCAGCCTTCAACTTTTCGCCGATTCGCTCAAGGAAGTCACCGTATGACTTCAAGTGCTTGTTGCGCTTCAGCTTTGCATTTTTTAACTTTCTTATATCTCCGTCAGCAATCTTAACAAACTCGTTATCTACGATTTCAACAACCGCATAATACCGACCGCTGTCTCGACCCATCTTAGAAAATACAACTTGTCCCAGTTCCAATATCATAGTGTTAATATTTCAGCTCCCTTATCAGTCAACGCAACCGTGTTTTCATAATGCGCTGACGGTTTTCCGTCCGCGGTAACCACGGTCCAACCGTTTTCTAAAGTAGCAACTTTGTAAGTGCCAACATTTATCATAGGTTCTATTGCGAGAACAAGTCCTTTTTCTAACTTTACACCCCGACCGAACCTTCCATAGTTTGGAACACTAGGTTCTTCGTGCATTTCTCTGCCGATACCGTGTCCTACAAGCGCGCGTACTACCGAATATCCGTTATCTTCCGCGTGCATCTGCACCGCCGCGCCGATGTCTCCCAATCTGTTACCTTCAACAAATTGTTCCACACCTTTATAAAAACACTCTTTAGTAATTTCAACCAGCCTGCGCTTTTCTTCGCTTACTTCGCCGATTAAAAAGGTTCTTGCCGCATCGCCTTGAAATCCATTTAGCTTTGCGCCTACATCCACGCTTACAATCATTCCCTCTTTTATTACCTTGTTTGAGGGTATTCCGTGCACAACCTCTTCATCAATTGACGCACATATTGATGCTGGAAAACCTTCAAAGTGCAAAAACGATGGAGTCGCTCCCGCGCGTCTAATAAAGTTTTCCGCCAATTCGTCAAGCTGTTTTGTCGTCATTCCCGCGCAAATCTTTTCTTCCAAAAATTTAAGCACATCTCCGACAACTTTTCCTGCCTTTCTCATAAGGTCGATTTCAGCAGAATTTTTTATTATAATCATTTATTTCGCCAATATCCTTTTTACTATTTCAAAAGTATCCGAAATTGTGGTGGAAGTGATATTCTCAAGCACTCCCGTCTTTTCATAGTAGTCGATAAGCGGAGCAGTTTGTTTGCTGTAAACCTCAAGTCTTGCCTTTACTGTTTCGGGCTTATCGTCATCGCGGATAAATAACTTTCCTCCGCACTTTTTGCAGTTTTCATTGCCAAGCAATGTTGAGGTATGATAGGTTTCACCACAAGAACAAACACGCCTGCCCGATAATCTATTGATAATTACATCAAACGGCACGATGATATTTATAGCTACATCAATCTTTGCCACTTTTGATAATTCTTCAGCCTGTTTGAGTGTCCGTGGAAATCCGTCAAGTATATATCCGTTTTGCGCGTCGTTCTCTTTAAGTCTTACATTGACTAAGTCAATTACAACTTCATCAGGCACAAGCGCGCCCGCGTCAATATAACTTTTCGCAAGCCTTCCAAGTTCTGTCTGCTCCTTAATGTTTTTGCGGAGAATGTCGCCAGTCGAGATATGCGGAATGTTATATTCCTTTGCAATCAAAACTGCCTGCGAACCTTTTCCTGCACCCGGAGCACCGAGCAAAACGATATTTTTCATTATACTCCTGTCATTTGGAAAATCATTTTTATAAATAATTCCCCTATTATTTGTTATTTTAAGAACCCCTTGTAATGACGCATCATTATTTGTGATTCAAGCTGTTTATTAGATTCTAGTGCGACTGAAACAACAATCAACAGTCCTGTTGCGGAGAACGCGCTTCCAAATCCTAGAGCGCCGTTTGCGGACAAAGCTTGAAAAACGAATGTCGGAATGAGTGCTAGAACTGCAAGGAACATTGCTCCGAACAAAGTTATGCGGTTATTGATTTTACGAAGATAGTCACTTGTCGGTTTACCTGCTCTAATTCCGGGAATAAATCCGCCGTATTGCTGAATATTCCTTGAAACATCATCGGGATTGAACTGTATCATTGCATAAAAATAAGCGAAAAACAAAATAAACAATGCAAGGAACATATAATAAACCCAAGTGCCTGAACCCATATTTTGCGAATACCAAATATACGCGTTACTTGTGGGCCAGAATAATTGCATAATCATTTGCGGAAACATCAAAAGTGATGAAGCAAAGATTATAGGCATAACACCGCTAGCGTTTATTCTAATCGGTATATGCGTGGTTTGACCGCCATACATTTTGTTACCTTTAATCTGTTTGGAATACTGCACGGCAATTCTGCGTTCCGCGCCGTCCATATAGACGATGAATGCAAAAATTGCGACAACAATAAGCAAAAATCCCATTACATTCCAAATATAGTCCCACTTTTCTCCGACAAGTTTGAAAGCCTTTGAAAGAATGTCTGCCGCAGTTGACAGAATTCCGATAAAGATGATAAGCGAGGTTCCGTTACCGATACCGTATTCTGTGATGCGCTCGCCCAGCCACATAACCATTACACTTCCCGCCACTAAAATAGTGATGATAAATGCCATTGTAAGATAAGCTGTTTGACCTGACTCATAGCCGAATAAACCAGTTATTCCGCCGTTATTATTCCAGCTTGCGACAACACCAATTGCTTGAACAACAGCAAGCACCAGAGAAAATATTCTGGTGATTTGCGTCATTTTTCGTCTACCTTCATCGCCCTCTTTGGACAACTTCTCAAGCCTTGGTATAGCTAAGGTTAAAAGTTGCATAATAATGGATGCGTTGATGAATGGCAGTATTCCTAGCGCGAACAATGTTCCGTTCTGCATAGAACCGCCAGTCAAAGTACTCATCATACCTAAGAAGTCGTTTGCAGTTCCGCCCGCGCCAAAAATTGATTCCAATGTTGTGGCATTAATTCCGGGAACAGGTATATAGCAACCGATACGATAAATCAAAAGTATCACAAGCGTAAGCAAAATCTTTATTCTTATCTCCTTGGTTCGGAGAGCGTTCTTTAAGGTTTCGAACATTATAGTACCTCTGCTTTTCCGCCTGCCTTTTCTATTGCTTCGACAGCGGATTTAGTGAATTTTTGCGCTTGCACGATGAGTTTCTTATTAAGTTCTCCACCGCCCATAATTTTCAAACCAAAAGGTTCCACTTTACTTAAAATACCGCATTCTAAAAGTTTTTCCGCATTGACGACTGTATCGTTTTCAAGGCAGTTCAAAGCTTCAATGTTTACAGAAGAATAAATATGCGCAAATCTTTTGTTGTTGAATCCGCGCTTAGGAATTCTTCTTGTCATCGGCATTTGTCCGCCTTCAAAGTTAGGACGAACACCACCGCCGCTTCGCGCCCATTGACCTTTTGCGCCACGAGTGGATTGCTTGCCCATACCTGAGCCGATTCCGCGTCCTATTCTTTTAGAAGTTGTAGTTGCGCCTTCCGCGCCTTTCAAATCTTGTATGTTCATAAAAATGTCCTCCTACACTTCCTCGACCTTGACGAGATGGGAAACCTTTTTCAACATTCCGCGAATGACTGCATTGTCTTCGTGGATATTTGAGCTTCCGACTTTACCTAGTCCAAGAGCTTCGATGTTTGCTTTTTGATTTTTCAGGCAAGCTATCGTACTTTTCACAAGTGTAACTTTTATTTTCTTTGTTTCATCCGTCTTTATTACTTTTGCCATATTTCCTCCTAAAGCTCTTCAACAGCTATACCGCGCATAGCGGCAATTTGTTCTGCACTGCGGAGTTCAAGAAGGCCTTGAATTGTAGCTTTTGCACAGTTGATAGGATTGTTTGAACCGTGTGATTTTGTGCGTATATCTTTGACGCCTGCAGCTTCCAGTACCGCGCGGACAGGTCCGCCTGCGATAACGCCCGTTCCTGCTTCAGCGGGAATAAGTAGCACTTGGCCTCTTCCAAATTTTCCTATAATTTGATGAGGAATTGTGGAATCTTTGAGGGAGATTTTCTTCAT
Source organism: Clostridia bacterium (assembly GCA_035270865.1). GTDB lineage: Bacteria > Bacillota > Clostridia > Christensenellales > CAG-917 > STD2-102. Next base: position 9,707 of record DATESK010000021.1, read on the forward strand.
ATTGCGCTTTGCAAGCTGATATGCTTTCTCAATAGCTTCGGGAACTTCCGCCGCTTTGCCCATTCCGAGACCGACAGAACCGTTTTCATCGCCCACGACCATAAGTGCCGAGAAACGCATATTTCTACCGCCCTTGACAACCTTAGTAACGCGGTTTATCGCAATTAGCTTTCTGGTCAAATCATCGGCTTGTTCTCTTTGTTGCCTATCTTCACGCTTTGCCATAACTCCTCCTAAAACTTGAGTCCGCCGTCTCTTGCACCTTGTGCTAGAGCAGCGACTCTGCCTGTGTAAATATATCCGCCTCTGTCAAACACAACATCAGTTATACCAGCGGTAATAGCTCTTTTTGCCACTTCGGCTCCCACAATCTTGGCTTCCTCAGTCTTAGTCTTGCCAGCGCAAAGTGCTGCAACTTCTTTTTCAACAGTTGAGGCTGCGCAAAGTGTAACTCCCTTGACATCGTCAATGATTTGAGCATAGATATGGCTTGAACTTCTATAGACATCAAGACGCGGAGTTTCTGCTGTACCGTGAACCTTTTTTCTGACGCGCTCGTGGCGAATCTTTCTGTCTTCGTTTTTATCTTTTATAGTTATCATATTTCACCTCTTACTTGCTAGCAGTCTTGCCTTCCTTAAGGATGACAGGTTCTTCTTTATAATGTATACCATAGCCGTGGTAAGGCTCCATTTTCTTGATTGCCTTAATGTTTGCGGCTGTTTGCCCTACAAGGTGCTTATCAATACCCTTGACAACGATTTCCAACGGAGCGGCTTGAACGAAAGATATTCCTTCGGGTGCTTCAACTTCCACAGGATGTGAAAATCCAATATTAAGTGTCAGCTTTTTACCTGCAATTGCTGCCTTGTAACCAACGCCGTTGATGATAAGTGTTCTTTCAAAACCCTTTGAAACGCCAATTACCATATTATTGATAAGTGCGCGGGTTAAACCGTGCAAAGCGCGTTCATCTTTATCGTCAGAGTGTCTTGCGCAAAGTATTTCATTGCCCTCAATCGTAACTGTGATGCTGGGAACGATTTGTTGTGTAAGCGTACCGAGTTTGCCTTTAACGATTATGTTTTTATCTTTGATTTCTACCGTAACTCCCGCGGGAATGACGACAGGTGCTCTACCAATTCTTGACATACCGCACCTCCTACCAGATATAGGCAAGCACTTCGCCGCCTACATGTGCATTTCTCGCCTTCTTATCGGTCATAATACCGCTTGAAGTGGAAAGTATTGCAATACCCATACCGTTCAAAACTTTGGGTAGTTTATCCACGCCTGCGTAAACACGAAGTCCAGGAGTGGAAACGCGTTTCAAACCGATAATAACGGGTTGCATTTTGCCGACATATTTCAACTTCAAGACAATATCGCTTTGCGGAGTAAGCTCCACAACTTCAAATGACTTGATGAAACCTTCTTCTAAAAGGATTTCGGCTATTGCGAGCTTTTCCTTTGAAGTAGGAACTTTGACGGTTTCTTGCTTCGCAGTCTGAGCATTTCTTATTCTTGTTAGCATATCTGCTATTGGATCATTGACTATCATAGTGTACCTCCGCTTACCAGCTTGATTTTTTTACGCCGGGGATTTGACCTTTATAAGCCAACTCTCTGAAGCAAATTCTGCAAATGCCATATTTTTTCAAGACAGCGTGAGGTCTGCCGCAAATACGGCATCTTGTGTACTCACGGGTTGTGAATTTTTGTGGTCTTGATTGCTTTATTTTCAATGATGTTTTTGCCATAATAACTCCTACCCCCTTATTTCGCAAAAGGCATGCCCATAAGTTTTAACAACTCACGCGCCTCTTCGTCTGTTTTTGCAGTAGTAACGATGCAAATATCAAAACCTCTAACCTTTTCGATTTGGTCATAAGTTATTTCGGGGAAAATAAGCTGTTCTTTCACGCCCAGCGCGTAGTTTCCACGACCGTCAAAAGACTTTGATGACACGCCACGGAAGTCGCGGACTCTAGGTAGAGCAACTGAAACAAACTTATCCAAAAAGTCATACATTCTAACGCCGCGAAGTGTAACCTTTGCGCCGACATTCATACCTTCTCTAACCTTAAAGTTTGCAACACTCTTCTTTGCTTTAGTGACAACGGGCTTTTGACCAGCAATCTGCTTTAGCTCTTCAACGGCAATATTCAAACTCTTGCTGTTATCCTTGACATCGCCCAAACCCATATTGAGAACGATTTTCTCAATTCTAGGAATTTGATTGACATTCTTGTAACCAAAATGCTTGTAGAGAGCAGGCATTACATTTTCAATGTAATGCTTTTTAAGTCTTACTCTGTCCAAATTAGCAATAGACACATTAGCGCTTTTAGCTGTTTTGGCTGCTTTGGCTGTATCGGTTGCAGGTGCTTTAGCAACCTGATTCTTTTTCTCTGCCACAGTAATTACCTCCGATTATTCTTCGATTGTTGCAGGAGTTTCTTTCTCTGCGACAGTCTTTTTAGCTACTTTTTTTGCGGTCTTCTTTGCAACGGCTTTCTTTTCTTCAAGAGGCGCGCCGCATTTTGCGCAAACGCGGATTGTCTTCACAACGCTGCCTTTTGCTGCGGGTTGATTACGAACTCTGACAGCCTTTTTGCAGGAAGGACAGATTGGCATAACATTTGAAGCATCGATTTTTCCTTCTTGCTTTAAGATGCCGCCTTTATCTTGCGCGTTTCTTGGTTTTTTGCTCTTTGAAACGATATTAGCTCCCTCGACATAAACACGGTTTTCGTCAGCAACTACTGCAAGAATCTTGCCTGACTTTCCCTTGTCTTTTCCAGAGATGACCATAACATTGTCGCCTTTTTTAACATTCATTTTTGTCATAATACCCTCCTACAGCACTTCGGGTGCGAGAGATACGATCTTCATATAATCCTTATCACGAAGCTCTCTTGCAACTGGCCCAAAGATACGGGTGCCTAGCGGTTGTTTTTGACTGTCGATAATGACAGCCGCATTGTCGTCAAATTTGATATGGCTTCCGTCTTCACGGCGAATTCCCTTGTGGCTTCTCACGATGACGGCCTTGACGACCTCACCTTTCTTGACTTTTCCACCGGTAATAGCGGTTTTAACTGATGCAACAATGACATCACCGATATTGCCACTTCTGCGGAAAGAACCACCGAGGACTCTAATGCACATTATCTCTTTTGCGCCGCTGTTATCTGCGACTTTCAATCTTGTTTGTGGTTGAATCATAATGTAGCCCTCCTACTTCGCCTTTTCGACGATTTCGACAAGACGCCAGCGCTTGTCCTTTGAAAGCGGACGGGTTTCAACGATGATAACCTTGTCGCCTATGCCGCATTCGTTATTCTCATCATGCGCCTTCAACTTGCTGGTGCGGGTGATGGTTTTCTTGTAAATTGGATGCTTGACTCTTTCATTGATAGATACGACAATTGTCTTGTCCATCTTATCAGAAACAACAAGTCCCATTCTGGTTTTTCTTAAATTTCTTTCAATGTTTTCCATAATTCACCGCTCCTAGTTCTTCTTCGTGGTTACTGCGCTAAGTTCGCCGTTTCCACGCGCGATTTCTCTTTGGCGCATAACTGTCTTGATGCGGGCTATATCGCGCTTCGTCTCAGTTAAAACTTTTGCGTTTGTAAGCTGATTGGTTGCGTGCTTAAATCTCAAGAAAAACAATTCCGACTTCAA
>DATESK010000022.1:0-9674 GCA_035270865.1 Clostridia bacterium
GTTTGATTTATCCGTAAATTCCTCACTTTACATCGTCGGCTTAGGACTTTCCATTATCGCATCAATAATACTTACGCTGCGTTCTGGTATAGCCCGTATCGTTAAATTTAAGGAATCCAGGTCAGTTGTGCAATACCAAGGCAAAAAGAGCCGTTCCGCGCCCGAAGCTCCCAAAATTTATCGCAGCCGCGTCAACCGTGGTATTATTGTTTACGAATATGAAAACCGTTTCGACCTTTATGAGCAAGACGGTAGCCATTTGATTTTTGCAGGAACGGAATACAAAAACAAAAGGGGAAAAAGAAGTTGAAAGCAAGTGCAAACACGCATACCGCTGTAAAATTTGATGAGCGCGGTTTTTTCCTTGAAAATATTCCAACCAAACGCTCACGCATTTGGGAACTGGATTTTATACGCGGATTTTGTGTTTTGCTAATGATTGTCGACCATCTTATGTACCTTCTCGCCTTTACCTACGGAAACGAGTGGTTTGGCTGGCATCCTGTTGCGGGTTCGTCATTCGGCGCGGATTTAACTCTGTTTGCTAGGTGGTATTGGAACAGCACTCCGCGCGAAATCATTCATCCTATAATTCTATTTTTGTTTTTTTCGGTTTCGGGCATATCCTGCTATTTTTCTCGCTCAAATCTAAAGCGCGGTTTGCAACTTGCCGTTATCTCAATTATCTACTCGCTTGCAACCCTATATCTTCAAAACGATTTAGGCATGAACGGAAGCTTGGTTAGCTTCGGAGTATTAAATATGCTCGCAACCTGTATTTTGTCTTTTACGGCAGTAAGTTTCATAATCAAACTTGCGACAAAAGGCAAGGCATACGGGAAATGGATTTGTAGCGCGGTTTTTTTCTCTATTTTCCTTGTCATTGTTTTGTTATACTTTCTCTATATTCCTCCAAAAACCACACCAAAGTGGCTGTTCTTTTTGTTCCCGCCCGAAACATTCTTTACTCAAGCCGAAATGTCTCCGGGAGATTTTTTCCCAATGATACCGTGGTCGTCATTTTTCTTTTTCGGAGCGATGATCGCGCCTTTATTATACGGCAGAAAGAAAAGCTTATTCCCCTCACTTGACCGTGGCTGGCACCGACCTGTTTCATTTTTGGGCAAGTACACCCTTGTTATTTATTTAACACACATAATTTTACTAACGCTTCTTTTCGCGCTCATTAGTTTCCTATTTGTAACGCCTGGCGACTGGATAATATTTTAGAATAGTTAAATAGCCAAATAGTCGGTTTAATAAAATTGACAACTACGGCATTTTGAGTTAATATAATCCTTATGAAATATATACTTGTTCTATGTGACGGAATGGCGGATTTCCCAATTCCTGCCTTAAACGGCTCTACAACCATGACGGTTGCAAGAAAACCCTATATGGACATTATGTCGCAGACAGGGCTTATAGGCCGTGTTAAAACCGTACCTGACTCACTTGAGGCGGGAAGCGACACTGCAAACCTTTCAGCCATGGGATACGATGCGGAGAAGTGCTACACGGGCAGAAGTCCGCTTGAAGCCCTATCGCTTAAAATCGATATGTCCGACACAGATATTGCAATTCGTTGTAATACTGTAACGCTGTCCGATGACGAACCGTTTGAACAAAAAACTATGGTGGACTATTCCGCAGGCGAAATTTCCACTGCTGAATCGCACGAGCTTATATCTGCCGTTCAAAATGAGTTGGGAAACGATATACTGCATTTCTATAGCGGAGTCAGCTACCGTCATTGTCTTATAATGCAAAACGGAAAGTTAGACACAGTACTAACACCTCCTCACAACATATCTAAACGCAAAATCACAGAATATCTGCCAAAAGGCGGGTATAGCGATATGTTCATTGAACTGTACAAAAAGTCGTATGAACTTTTAATGGCTCACCCCGTCAACCTTAAACGCATAGCCGACGGCAAACGCCCCGCAAATTGCATTTGGCTGTGGGGACAGGGTAAAAAAACCATACTTGAACCTTTTGAAACTCTCTACGGTAAAAAGGGCGCAGTAATTTCCGCTGTGGATTTGTTAAAAGGCATCGCAATAGGCGCAAAAATGAAATCCATAGATGTGGAGGGCGCGACAGGCACGATTTACACCAATTTCGCAGGTAAAGCACAGGCTGCGATTGAAACGCTTGAAAGTGGTAGCGACTTTGTTTTTATTCATCTTGAAGCTCCCGACGAATGCGGACATCAAGGCGACACGGCAGGCAAAATTAAGTCCCTTGAGCTTATCGACCAAAAGATTATAAAGCCGATATTTGACCGCTTCACACCTGCCAACGAACCATTCAAAATGCTTGTTATGCCCGACCACTACACACCGATAGTAACCCTAACGCACAACCGCACGCCCGTTCCTTTTCTTCTATACTCAAGTGTGGAAAGTTTGGGGAAAGGCGGAATTTTCACCGAATCAGGAGCGGAATCGACAGGAGTATACTTTGACTACGCACCCGACCTTACTAAATTGTTTTTGGATTGCAAATAAGATTAAGAGTAAATGATATATGAATTATAAAACATATCAATTTGTTTTAGATAATTAAAAAACTGCGAAATATAATTTCAAACAAATGCCAAAATAAATCTAAAAAATAAAAGACCTCTCAAAATTGAGAGGTCTTTTGCTATAATTTTATAGTTTAATTGTTTTTGCCCTTTTTGTTAACGCGCATTTTTCCCGCAAGCTCCCCCTCTCTAAGCGTTATCACGCTACGGCTCTTTGCCAAAATCTCTTTATCTTCGGGAACCAAATCTGCTATGTAATCTTGCTCGGCATACTTTAGATTTTTTTGAAGTCCGAATTTTCTCATCACCTCATCAACCAAAACGCACGCTTTTCTTGCACCAAGCGGAGTTTTTATTTTCACCATAAACGGAACGAAATTATACAAATCCATACCGCCCATATCCTTTTGATGATAGATATTTGCAGGATATTCATTGATATTAAGTGCTAAAAACAATTTTAAGTTCGCTCCAGCTAGGGTCATTTTAGCAAGAAGGACTCTCTTTAGACGGAAATTCTCACTCACATTCGACATTCTGTTCTTGACACCTTTATAGGACATAAGTGTGTTTTTCACACTATTATAGAATTTTTTTATGTTTTCATCTGCGAATTTCAGTTTGTTTGCCATTGACCGCTTCAAAATTATTGCGTCATCGTCTGCGACATAGAGTTTAGCGACATCTTCGACTTTCCATATAAGAACTTCCTCCGCCTTTTTTACCGCTTCCAAGTTCATAGGCGGATTGTCTAATTCGTCACTATCATATTCCTCGGGTTCTTCTTCATAGAAATCGCCGCCTGAAGCCTGCTCTTTTTCCGCAATCAACCGCGGCAAATGAATTAGTTCTTTTTCGCGCAAAACCTTAACACTTCGACTCTTTGCCAAGGCTTCTTTTTCATCAGGGATTAAGTCAGCTATAAAATCTTGTTCGGTATATTTTGGGTTCTTTACAAGTCCAAACTTTTTCATCACTTCGGACACTAGAAAACAAGCTTTTCTAACGCCTAGCCGTGTTTTTATCTTGAGCATAAACGGCACGAAAAGATATAAATCCATTTTGGACATATCCTTTTGGTGATAAATATTTTGCGGATAATCATTCAAATCTAGGGCAAGAAAAACCTTCAAATTATCTCCCGCTAGCGTGATTTTTGCAATCAACTCCCTCTTTTTGCGGAAGTTTTCGCTGACATTTGACATTCTGGTTTTTACACCCTTGTACGACATAATTTCGTTCTTAATTTTGTTGTAAAATTCTTTAATATCATCTGATGCGAACTTAAGTTTGTTCTTCATAGAACGCTTCAAAATTATCGCGTCGTCTTGAGCAACATAAAGCTTTGAAATCTCATCAACTTTCCAAATCAGCTTTTCAGGTATCGGCTCGAAAGGCAAATTAGATTCCAAACTATTCTCGGATTCCACAATTTCGTCCGTATCAGCGCTCAATTCTTTTTTAACTTGCTCTTCATTTATCTGCAAATCATTTTCTTTCAATTCCAATTCTGTATCCTGCAAACTAGCAGTCGCCGTATGTAATTCTTGCTCCGCATTGTCTGCCAAATTAGTTGAAGAATTAAGCGATTGTTCGTCTTGTTTATCCGCTTCATTTATTGCCAGTAGATTTTGATTTTGCGCATCATTTTCATTTGTCGTTGTGGTCGGTTTGTGTTTGTGCTTATAGTAAAAAAAGCCGATTAAAACGCCTATTACAAACAAAACTGTAGCGCCGGCAAGCACGCATAATGTAAATATTCCGTCCTGGTCTAACGCAGAAATGATTTGCGAGGACGATATAACATTTTTAATCATAAAACTTTTTTCTCCTTGCAGAAAAATAAATTACCGACAAAATGCGGCATCAATGCAAATTTGTGAATTTAATCTTGAGTCTGCAACACTTGATGTTTCTTTTGTAGTCTTACATTATTTATTTATAATACCACACGCGTTGATTTGGTGCAATAAATTTTCTTACAAATTATAATTTCTTCTTAAAAAACATACTTTTAGAAATTACAAAAGCAATAAAACCATGTTTTTTACAGCCAAACCTTTTTTTTGCAAAAATAAAAAAGAGTGGGAAAAACCGCTCTTTTCAATTAAACACTTATTAAATTTTTCATTAAACAAATAACTATATAACTAAGCAAAACCAAAAACCAAACATTTTGCTAAATCTATTTTATGCTCTAAATAATTGTTACCATTTCTTCTATATGTTGCTTAAAAATCGAAAAATGCGTAAACCCGATTTTTTTCAATATTCTGCAGGTTTCGTCATAATCTTTCAGCACATCTCCGCGGTGCGCATCAGAACCAAACGCAATTTTTCTGCCTCCTAAATCATAATAGCGTTGCAAAATTTCCAAATTCGGCACAAGGCCGTTATGTCGATTAACTTCCAAAACGGTATCTAATTTTATAATTTTAAGTAAAATTTTGTCGATAAGTTCGGCATTATCGCTATAATGCATTGTGCTGTCCTCGTACGGTGCATTTCTCACGCAATAGCCCACATGTCCAACTATGTCGAATTTGTAGGGCACAAACAAACTGTCGTAAACGGTTTCAAGATATCTCGTGTAGGCTTGGGCTTTTGTTTTATTCTCAAAATAATAGGGGAAATACGCATCCCACCCGTCCACAAAATGCACGGAATTCAAGACAATATCAAAAGGATATTTGGCAATCAAATCCTCATAAAGAGAATTTGCGCGTTTGTCAAAGCCTGCTTCGATGCCAAATGCGACACAAATTCCTTGCGTTTTTTCTTGTACGCGCGAAATATCGGCATAATATGCGGGTAAATCAAGTTGCCGCCACGGTACAGGCACGATGTTTCCTTCCTGCAAAGTGTCCATATCGCAATGGTCGGTTATTGCAATATAGCCTGCTCCCTCCGCTTTTGCGGTGGCGACCATCGTATCGATTTCTTCTCTGCCGTCAGCAGAAAATTTGGAATGTGTATGAGTGTCTACTTTCATAAATCCTCTTATGCTAGCTAAGTATAGCCTTAATGCGCCTTATGCCCGCCGAAGAACTTTGTTCTTTCACAATTTTGAAACTTCCCAAGTCTTTGGTGTTACTTGCGTGCGGCCCTCCGCATATTTCTTTTGAAAAGCCTATTGTGTAAACTTTGACTTTTTCGCCGTATTTTGAAGTGAACACGCCTATTGCACCCTTGCTTTTCGCTTCGTCGACTGTCAACTCCTCACATAATATATCTATGCCTTTTTCTATTTCTTGATTGACACGCCCTTCAACCGCCTTGATTTCATCATCCGTTAGAGGACGGTCAAAGTTAAAGTCAAAGCGCAAGCGTTCCGCCGTTATATTACTTCCCTTCTGCATAATCTCGGGATTGTTTAGAACCTCTCTTAACGCTTGGTTTAGCAAGTGTGTTGCGGTGTGCAGGTTCGCCGTAGCTGTTGTGCTGTCCGCTAGACCGCCCTTGAACTTTTGCTCGGCTCCTGCTTTGGATTTTTCCTGATGCTCGGCAAATGCCTTATGGTAGCCTTCCGTGTCAACATCAAAGCCGTTTTCTTTTGCAAGCTCCTCGGTTATTTCAACAGGGAAGCCGAAAGTGTCATATAGGCGGAAAGCAGTTTTACCCGAAATTGTCTTTGTGGGAATATGAGTGATAACTTTTTCAAACTCTTTAAGTCCTTGCTCCAAAGTCTTTGAAAAACGCTCCTCTTCCATTGCAAGTTCGTTCAATATACGCTCGGCGTTAATTCCGATTGAGGAATAAACATCTTTGTACTTTTCAATGTACAGCTTTGCAAGTTCGCCTATTGTGCCGTCGCCTAGTCCTAGCTTTTTTGCAAATCGCACTGCGCGGCGAATAAGTCTGCGCAAAACATAACCTTGGTCTACATTTGAGGGCGAGATACCGTTGACATCGCCAATCATAAAGGTCGCCGTTCTAATATGGTCTGCAATTATGCGCATAGCCGTTGTAGTTTCTTGATTTTCCGTATATTTTTTGCCAGATAATTCTTCAAGTTTTGAAATTGCAAAAGCAAATAAATCAGTTTCGTAAACGGACTTATAGCCGTTAAGAATGCAGATTGTGCGCTCAAGTCCCATACCCGTGTCAACATTCTTTTTAGCCATTGGGACATATTTGCCGTTTGCGTCCTTAAAATACTGCATAAAAACATCGTTCCAAATTTCAAGGTATTTTCCGCAAGAACAAGCAGGAGAACAATCTTCGCTGCATTTTTCTTTGCCCGTGTCAATAAACATTTCGGTATCAGGGCCGCAAGGTCCCGTGACGCCCGCAGGTCCCCACCAGTTATTCTTCTTTGGAAGATAAAAAATCTTTTCGCGTGGTATTCCGCAATCGTGCCAAAGTGTTGCGCTTTCCTCATCTTTTGGACAGTCCTCATCGCCTGCAAAAACGCTAACTGCAAGTTTTTCAACAGGTATGCCGAGTTCTTTTGTTAAAAAGTCATAGCTCCACGGTATCATCTCTTTTTTGAAATAATCGCCAAGCGACCAGTTGCCCAGCATCTCAAAAAAAGTGCAATGTGAATTGTCGCCGACTTCCTCAATATCGCCCGTGCGAACGCAAATTTGCACATCGGTTAAGCGCGTGCCTTGCGGATGCTTTTCGCCCAGCAGATAAGGCACTAGGGGGTGCATTCCCGCGGTTGTGAATAAAACCGTAGGGTCGTTTTCGGGTATAAGTGAAGCTGTTGGAATAATGCTATGTCCTCTTTCTTTGAAAAAAGAAAGATATGCGCATCTAAGCTCTGTCGAATTAAGTTTTTTCATATTTCCTCTTTACTATCGCTTTTGTGTAGCAGGTTTTCTATACAATTAAGTTTATTTCAATAGATTATTATAATATCAATTTTGTGTTTGAATGGCAATTCGTTTTTATAATATACTTGATTTTGGGATAAATATATTTATTCATTTGAGTATCTAAGCATACCGCGAATCATTTCCCCATAATTCTATATGTGGAATTTTCGTTTGATTTCTTCGCGTATAAGTCCGCGTTTTGAAAATATCTCCGTGATTACTGCAACTATCAAAATCACACCGCAAACCGCTGCGCAGGCTATGCTTGGCCAAAGTATACTTTCCTTTTCTATAACCGAATAAACTATGGGAATGAGTCCAGTTACCGCAACAAGCGTCATACAAAACACATAAGTTCCCGCTCTTTTTATAGCTAGAGAAGTGATTCCTAAAAGCAATCCGCCAATTAACAGTATTAAAGGCACGGCATAGTTTGCCGCCCACTTGATTTCGGGTGTAAGCGTTTGCAAAAATCCCGATAGCACAGCAACCGCAATCGTCTGCAAAAAAATCTTTGACGCATTATGTTTTTTTGAAAATATTGTTCCTGCCACCAAAATGTAAGTGTACAAAAGAACCCCGACAACAGCAACGCTCCAAAATATTTTGGTTGGCACAAATATATTGATAAGCAGACAAATTACTGCAACAATCAAAGCGCAAATAGAATAAACCAGCGTAAAGGTTGTCTTTAGCCGCCTTGTCGTTTTCACAATAGGAAAATACTCCTTCCCGTCAAGCTGTTGATGACACAGCGGACAGGTTCGGGTAGCGCCTTCGATTTCAACATTACAATGTTTACAAAACATTTTGCTCCTCCCTGAAATTCGAGGCTATCTGCACATCAAGTCCAAGAGATGCAATCGTGGTAAAGAAATTGCGTTCGATTTCCGTTTCAACAATATTTCTAGTAAATGAAATAACCAACTTGTCGTTAACTGTTATTGCGCCGACATTAACGGGCGATTGACGACTAACATTTATGTTTACCGCAAGTTTTTCCAGCGTCATATTTTGCGGAATGTCGATCTTTCCCACATTAGAAAAAATCATAGTTTGGCGAGCTTTCAAAAAAAGTTTTCCCACTTTGAAAGCAAAGTATTTTAGAGGTAAGGGCATAAACTGAAAAATTGCCGCCCTTTCGCTTCGTACTGTCGTGTTAAGCTGTTTTTGTATGTTTTCTTTTTTTGTTCCTTCCGCAAGCTGTTCGGCACATTCCTTAATGTAGTCTTCTAAGGTTTTATCTTTTGAAGGCATAATACAAAGTCTTGTGAATAAAACAAAATTTCTAAGGCTATTTCCGCCGAAAACTCTGTGCAAATTGACAGGAATCATCATTACTATAGGTTTTTTCTTTAGCTTAGTTTCATAAGTCTTAGCGATTGACTGCATAAGCAAAGCGCAAATCAAAGTGTTCAAACCCGTGTTGAGCTGTTTGGCTTTTTCTTTGAAACCGCTGGCCGACATAGTACCGATTATCGCGCCGTATCCTTGCCCGTTTAACAATTTTCCCTCAAGGAACATAGGCTTAATACCCGTAAAACTTTTCAAATCCAAATCTTTTAGACGGGTTTTTTGATAGTTTGTTTGAAAACTATCCTCCATTTCCGACTCACTTGACGGCGCAAGGTATTCAAGCACATTATCATTGCCGATTTGCTGTCCGCCAAGTGTCATATATCGGTGCAGCAAAGCCTTAAAAAATTCCATACCGCCCGAAGCATCGGTTAGCGCGTGGAAAAAATCGATATTTATCTTTTTGGAAAAATAGCTAACTCTAAACCAATAATGATTTGTGGCGGCTATATCTATAGGCTTAAGCATTATTCCGTCATCGCGAAAAACTTTTGTCGGACGATTGTTTTCTTCCAAATAATACCAGAAAACACCGTTTCTTAATCGCACGGCAAAAGAGGGAAATCGCGGCATAATATCGCTTAAGGCTTGCGAAAGGCGCTCTTCATCAATCTCTTCAATTAAAAGCGCAGACAAACGAAATAGGCTTTGCGAATTTTTGGTTATTAGTATGGGATACAATTTAGCCGAATTATCGAGCTTGTACCAGTTCAGGAACTTTTTCATGTACTTAATTATAGTTATATAATCGCGATTATGTCAAGCAAGACAGATAAATAAGAAATTAATCATTGCCTTTGTATATATATTTTATAGTAATTTTACATTTACCTTAGCTTGTATCTTCTTTATTATTATCAAATACCTTTGCTAGTAGATTTTGAACTTATACATCTACCGTTTTTGTATTCTTAAAACATTATTTTATTATTTACTTATTCTCTCTTTATAAACAAATATTATTA
>DATESK010000023.1:0-2705 GCA_035270865.1 Clostridia bacterium
ACTTTGGGTTGTTTTTAAGAAATTACATTGTAAAAATCGTTTACAATTAAGGAGTTTCAACATTCCCCGCCAAATTTTTGTTTTCGTTTTTGAAGTTCGTACATAACCTTGTCAATCTCCGCATTATCAAAGTCAGGCCAAAGGGCGTCCACAAAAACAAGTTCTGAATACGCGCTCTCAAACAACATAAAATTGCTAAGGCGTTTTTCACCGCCTGTACGGACTATTGCATCAAGCGGCGGTAGCTCCGATGTTGAAAGATAGCTTGAAAAGGTTTTCTCATCAACTGATTTTATTGTGCTTGTCTGCAAAATTCTGTTTGTCGCATTGACTATGTCTGCTCTTCCGCCATAATTGAGTGCGACATTTAGTATAATTTTATCATCGCAATTTCGCTTTTTCATAGCTTCTTTGAATACTGTTTTATATTTATCGGGCAAAATTTCAAGATTTCCAGAAAAGTTTATTGCGCAGTTCTTGACGGGATTTGAACAAAATGCCGTAACTGCTTCAAATATTGCCTCAACTTCCTCATCTTTCCGTTTCCAGTTTTCCGTTGAAAACGCATATACGCTCAAAACCTCAACACCTAAATTCATAAAGGTAGATATAGCGCGAGTCAATGTCAAAAGCCCCGCCTTATAACTTTCCTTGCGAGGAAGTCCGTGCGCTTCCGCCCACCTTCAGTTGCCGTCAATAATCAATCCAATATGCTTAGGTATCATAATTCCTCAAATTGAAGTGTATATCCGTTTAGTACAACTAATGCTTTTCATATAACAACTATTTCAATATGACTGTTCAAATGTTGTATTTCATATAATGACTGTTCAAATTGTAAACCAAATCATTTGTTTGTGCTATCATAGTACAAGGAGTATGTTTTGTTGCTTGTATATAACACTTTACTATTACTTTATTAACAATTTTTCAAAAATATAGCGAGGGAAACCTCGCCATATTTGGGTTCATATTCAATTTTGAAAAATTATCAAAAAATTAGTTTTGTATCATTATTTTTGACTTTTTGTCTTTGATAAGTTTATCAATCTCTTTGTATCGGACATTAAGTTCACTTTTTTATACGGACATAACTTTGCTTTTTGTCTTTGATAAGTTTATCAAGCCTTCGTATCGGACATTAAGTTCACTTTTTTATACGGACATAACTTTGCTTTTTGTCTTTGATAAGCTTGTCCTTTCTACACGGACATTACTTCGTTTTCCTTATCTTTGATAAGTTTATCCAGTTCATCACAGGTGTCAGTCAATTTTTTATCTATATCTTTTGTGAAATTTTTCAAATCATCTTCTGTTATATCGCCGTCTTTTTCAAGTTTTTTCAGCAAGTCAATAGCATCGCGACGACCGTTTCTTGCCGCTACTTTTGAATTCTCACCCGTTGTTTTGATTTCTTTTACCAACTGCTTTCTGCGCTCTTCTGTAAGCTCAGGAAACACTAAGCGGATAACATTGCCGTCATTGTTTGGTGTAACACCGATATTTGACGAATAAATCGCCTTTTCAACATCCTTTAGCGCGTTCTTATCCCAAACGGATATAACAAGAAGTCTTGCTTCTGCAATTGAAATGTTCGCCATTTGGCTTAGCGGTGTTTCTGCGCCGTAGTAGTTCACAACTACCTTGTCTAAGATATGTGGATTTGCGCGACCTGCGCGGATTGCTTTCATTTCATTTTTGAAATTCTGAATTGTCTTTGAACATCTGTCTTCAAAATCATCAAATATTAGGTCAACATCTTCAATATCGTATGCCATAGTTCACTCCTAAAATTTATTTCAGCATTACATAGTATAACAAACAAGGTAAAAATTGGCAAGAACATATTCGGTAGAATTATTATTAACCAATATATGTGCCAATATGCTCACCGCTAACAGCTTTTACAATGCTGTCTTTTTCGTTTAATGAAAATGCGATGATTGGAATTTCGTTGTCCATACACATTGTGATTGCTGTTGTGTCCATAGCTTTTAAGCCCTTTGAGATTACTTCCATATAGGAAATTTTTTCAAACTTCTTTGCGTTCTTATTCGTTTTGGGATCGCAATCATAAACGCCGTCCACATTCTTTGCAAGAAGTAATACCTCTGCCCCTATTTCCGCTGCTCTAAGCGCCGCGCCCGTATCGGTTGAAAAATAAGGATTGCCCGTTCCGCAAGCAAAAATCACTATGCGTTTTTTCTCAAAATGATGTAGCGCTTTTCGAAGGATATATGGTTCTGCAACTTTTGATATTGTGAGCGCAGTTTGAACTCTTGTGGGAAGATTTTTTCTTTCCATACTGTCTTGAAGCGCAAGCGCGTTCATAACGGTAGCTAGCATACCCATATGGTCGGCGGTTGTTCTATTCATAGCCTTATCCGCTTGGCGTCCTCTCCAAAAGTTTCCGCCTCCAATGATGATACCCATATCGATTCCCATTGCATGTACTTTTGTAATTTGGTCAACGACCATTGCAATTTTTTCGCTGTCTATGCCGAAGCCGTTTTCGTCCGCTAGTGCTTCTCCTGATAATTTTATAATTACGCGTTTATATGCTGCCATAATAACTCCTTAAAAATTATTATTTTTATCTCTTTATCTATCAAAATTTGATATTAAAGTTGTTTTCTTCTATCTAACATTTGTTTTCTTATCTATCTATCTATCTATCTATCTATCTATCTATCTATCTATCTATC
>DATESK010000024.1:0-5475 GCA_035270865.1 Clostridia bacterium
ATATGCTTGGGTTCAAAATGTTTTTAATCCTAAAGAAACGACCAATAATACTTTGGTACTTGGCGAGGGCGAACTGCAGGTGCATTTCATTGATGTGGGGCAGGGCGACTGCATTTTGATTTTACTTCCTGACGGCAAAACTATGATGATTGACGCTGGCAATTCCAGTAATTCGAGCGCATACCGTCAAAGTATGCTTGACTATGTCGAAAGTTTTGTTGCGGATAAAGAAATTGACTATATGATGCTGACTCACTCAGATTCCGACCACTGCTATTATCTTGATGAAGTTTTGGCGGAATACGATGTGAATACAGTCTATATGCCAAATATTTTATCAACTCAAGTTGATGCTAGCATATCAAGCGCAAAATTAGCGCAATTTACTGATGAAAACACCATAGAAACAGATTGTTACGCTGATTTTTTTAACGGCGCTTTGCTTGAGGCGGATGTGCAGGTCGTGCTTAATATTGGCACTATCAAAATCGAAACTGAAAACTACCGAATAACTTTCTATTGCCCAACTCAAGCATTTTGGGATGATAACAATTTAAGCACGGCGGAAAAAAAGAATGCAGTGTCGCCTATAGGCATATTGGAATATAACGGCTACAAAGTCGTTTTGACTGGTGATTCTAATGAGATAAACGAACCGCTATTTATGGATAATGCGGTTACGCCTATAAATTGTGATGTTCTAAAGGTTGCGCACCACGGCAGCGAAACTTCTTCAACTGCGTCATTTTTAGATTTTATTGATTGCGAGTATGCGGTGATTTCTGTGGGCGAGGGTAACAGTCACGGACACCCGACACAAGATGTGCTAGACAGGTTATCACAACGGGAAATGACGGTATACCGCACCGATCTAAGCGGAAATGTTGTGCTGTCCGTTACGACTTCACTTAAATTTTCCCTGCAGAAAACGGTGTAATTTAATTCGGTTCAACTAAATTATACATAACCAAATTCGGCAAAACTCAACATAACATTGACAAATTTTAAGCTTTGATTTTGAAAAAAGCGTTTGTTAAAAAAATAGTAAAAAAATCAACATTTTGTGTTTGATTTTGTATTGACAACTATATGTTGTTGTGTTACCATACTATTGTACTCAAAATAATTTGACTTTTTCAGATTATTTTCATCATATCACATAGGAGGCAGTTATGATTATCAAGATTTTGAAGCGTGACGGAAGAATTGAATTCTTCGAGAAGCAGAAAATTACAGACGCCATTTTTAAGGCGGCGCAAGCGTGCGGCGGAAAGGACAAGATTTTGGCGGCAAGTCTTGCCGAACTTGTTGTTAAGGCGGCGCAAGTAAAATTCGTTGACAAAATTCCGTCAGTTGAGGATATTCAGGATTTAGTTGAACAAGTCCTTATCAATGAGGGACACGCGCAAACCGCAAAGGCATTCATTCTTTACCGTGAAAGAAGACAAGAGGCAAGGAATATTTCCGCTTTGGTTGGTGAAACATCCGAACTTTTCAACGGTTACCTTTCCGAACAGGATTGGGGAGTTAAAGAAAATGCGAATATGCAAAAGAGCGTAAACGGCTTGAATAACTATGTTCGCGAACACTTCACAAAAAAATACTGGCTCTACAAAGTATATCCTAAAGAGATTCGTGAAGCGCACGAATCAGGCGATTTCCACATTCACGACCTTGGATTTTTCGGCGCGTACTGCGTTGGTTGGGACACTCGTCAACTGCTCACAGACGGATTCGGCGGTGTTGCAGGCAAGGTGGAATCTAAACCCGCAAAGCATTTGCGCTCATTTTTAGGACAGCTTGTCAATTCCACATTCACGACACAGGGCGAAACTGCGGGAGCGCAAGCGTGGTCATCCATCGACACCTATTGTGCGCCCTTTATCTACTACGATAAAATGTCCTATGACAGCGTGCGCCAATGTATACAGGAATTCATTTTTAACATCAATGTTCCCACTCGTGTTGGCTTCCAATGTCCATTCTCGAATTTGACATTTGACCTCAAAGTTCCAAAGACTCTTGCCGACCAGCCTGCTATTGTCGGGGGAGAGGTAATGGACAAGACCTACAGCGAATTCCAAGAGCAAATGGATATGTTTAACCTTGCTTATTGTGATGTTATGCTTCAAGGCGATGCCAAAGGCAGAGTTTTTACCTTCCCTATTCCCACAATCAATGTAACAAAAGAACTTGATTGGAACAGCAAGGTCGTCAACGCTTTTATGGAAATCACTTGCAAGTACGGCATTCCGTATTTTGCCAACTTTATCAACAGCGATTTGTCGCCCGAGGACGCAGTTTCAATGTGCTGTCGTTTGCGCCTTGATGTGTCTGAACTAAGAAAGCGCGGCGGTGGACTGTTCGGTTCAAATCCTCTTACGGGTTCAATCGGTGTTGTTACCTTGAATTTGCCAAGAATAGGTTACCTTGCAAAGACCGAAGCGGAATTTTTAGATAAAATACGCCACTTGTCGATTTTGGCAAAGACTTCGCTTGAAATAAAGCGCAAGATTATCGAAGCGCAATCAGACCGTGGACTTTATCCTTATGCAACCTATATGCTAAGAAGCGTAAAAGAGCGTTCGAACGAGTACTGGAATAACCACTTCAATACTATCGGCATTATCGGTATGAATGAAGCATGCTTGAACTTTATGGGCAAGTCAATCGGCACACCCGAAGGACAGGAATTTTGCATTAAAGTTATGACCTATATGCGTGAGCTTATGAAGGATTTCCAAAAGGAAACAGGACACAGCTACAATCTTGAAGCTACACCCGCCGAAGGCACTTCATATAGCCTTGCGCGCCTTGACAAGAAACTTTATCCCGGCATTATCACGGCAGGCGAGAATGAAGTCTACTACACCAACTCTACGCAACTTCCCGTTGGCTACAGCGATGATATTATGGAAATGGTTAGACTGCAGGATCAAATTCAATCGCTCTATACTGGCGGTACGGTTCAACATCTCTACCTTGGCGAAAAGATTGAAGATATTGAAGTCTGCAAGAAAATCATCAAGAAAATATTTACCGTTTCAAAGATGCCCTACATCTCAATCACTCCGACTTTCTCGGTTTGCAATACTCACGGCTACATTGCGGGCGAGCACTTTACATGCCCCACTTGCGGAGAGGAAGCAGAGGTCTACTCGCGTGTTGTTGGATATCTCCGCCCCGTACAGAACTACAATAAGGGCAAGAAAGAGGAATATCGTGAACGCGTAAAATTCGTTGTAAAGCCCAACCAATTAAAAGACATTAAAATGTAACATCAAAGGACGGGCAATGCCCGTCCTTGTTTTCGCTTTATATAAGAATAAATTTTGGATAAAATAAGAGGTATTATGAATATCGCAGGATTTCAAGCGAATAGCTTTGTGGATTTCAAGGATAATATAGCCGCAGTCGTTTTTGTCGCGGGATGTAATATGCGTTGCTGGTATTGTCATAATGAACAGATTTTGGATACGAAGGAATTTTTGGACGAGGAAGAAATTTTAGCAAAAATAAAAGGGAATTCGAATTTTTTAGACGGTGTTGTGGTAAGCGGGGGAGAACCCACCCTTCAACCCGATTTGATTGAATTCATCAAAAAAATAAAAGCTATGGGATTGCTGGTTAAACTTGATACCAACGGCAAGCGTCCCGATGTGCTGAAAAAGATTTTAGCGGAAAATTTGCTTGATTACATTGCTATGGATATAAAAGCACCTTTGAATGACTACTACAAGGCAACGCCGTCCACGAAAGAAAGCTCCGAAGTTTTGCGAGAGAGCATAGAACTTATCCGCAACAGCGGTGTGCCGTACGAATTCCGTACTACCGTCATACCTCAGCTTTCGCTTGAGGACATACGCTCAATCGCCCAAACGCTTAGGGGCGCGACTGCGCTATATCTGCAACAGTATAATGATTCAAAAGGAGTAACTCCGCATATCCCTGGATTTTTTGTCGAGGCAAAAAAAATTGCCGAAGAATATCTGCCGACCTATGTTCGGGGCGTATAACTGAGGATTAAAATTTGAGTTTTGCAATTCATTAAATCAAAATCAAATATGTTATTGTTCATTTAAGTCCAACAAAAAAAACGAACAAGTAAGTCCGATTTTATTGCGCTAATTTTGAAATTCATATAATTAAAACTAATACTTACTAAAAAATCGGGCAATATAGCCCGATTTTTTATTTTATTTGATTGATAAAGTCTTTTCTTCGTTATTTAGATTTGTTGATTTTATTGTCGGATTTATGCAGCTTTGCAACTTGTACTTTTACGACAGCAAACAAAATATTTACATATTAAAGTCCAATTTTTGTTGCTCTTACTTTTCCTGATAAAACATCGGCGATTGAATAACGGCTGTTTGAAATGATAACTTGCGTGCCGTTTTTGACCGGTTCTTTGATATATTCAAGTTTTGCGCGCGCGCCGTGTGCGCCCTTACGACTTGCGCCGTGGCAATGAGTTTGCAACTCCTCAATGTTTTCAATAAGTTCATAAATATCTTTGCCCGAAACGCGCTCAATAAGAGAGTTTTTGTCATCTATATCAGAATAAATTCCGTCCGTTGTTGAGAGTATTAGCAAGGTTTTGCATTTGACAAGGCAGGCGATTTGACTTGCCGTTTCGTCATTATCCACACATTCAACAGCTTTGCCCAAATTACCTCTTAACTTTTCGACTTCCATTTTGCGGTTTTCGTCATAGGATACGGCGTCATTGTAATTGATAATCGGAATGGCATTTTGTGAAGGACAGCGGGTTAGCAATCCAAGCAAATGCTTGCGTTTTTCCATATCGTTGAAGTGTTGATGTTCAACCAAAATTTGACGAACTGAGTAACGGCTGTCAATAAAATCGCGGTAGGTTGCCATAAGAATAGACTGCCCTTGCGAAGCATAATCGGTTTTGTTTTCTTCATCAGACCCCGAAAGTTCGTGTCCGTTGCGCTTAATGTAATCGATTTTGCCAATTTCAGTCGCGCCGGAAGTAACCCAAATATATCCCGGTTTGAGTTCGCGAGAAAGTCTTGCTATAATGTTGTAGTCAAGGTCTTGATATTCGCGGTTGATGAGTGCGAGTGAACCGACCTTCCCGACTAATTCAATATCAAATGTAGACATAAAATTTTCTTCCTTTGGTAATATCTATAGTATAGCATAAAAATTTTTAATTACAATAAAAAAGTGCGTTTCGGTTGATTTTGAAATGGCTAAAAGCAAATTAAAATAAGCTACACGATGCTCTCAAAAGTCAATGACTGCTAGTATTCTACGCTTATAAGGCACAATCCGTTTGGAGCTAATGTCTTGCCTGCTAAAGTGCGGTCGCGGCTTTCAATAATTTTCGGAAGTTCGTTTGCTTGTATTTTCTCCAGTCCGATATAAACTAGTGTGCCTGCAATTATTCTTACCATATTGTAAAGGAAACCATTGCCGCAAACATAAATTTCAATTTCTTGTGTG
>DATESK010000025.1:0-2965 GCA_035270865.1 Clostridia bacterium
A
The DNA here is from genome assembly GCA_035270865.1 of Clostridia bacterium. GTDB lineage: Bacteria > Bacillota > Clostridia > Christensenellales > CAG-917 > STD2-102. Next base: position 2 of record DATESK010000025.1, read on the forward strand.
TGTAGCAAAAGATATGTTTTTTTAAGTAAAATCGTTATTCAAAGGATGAATTTATGCTTTGTGAACTCAATATCAAAAACATTGCGCTTATTGAAAAACTTAATCTTAAATTTTTTGAAGGGTTAAATATTTTGAGCGGCGAAACAGGCGCGGGCAAATCTATAATTATAGATTCGCTTAATTTTGTATTAGGCGAAAGAGCGGACAAAACTTTAATTCGTTATAATACGGATTTTGCCGTTGTTGAGGCAGTTTTTTCTGACTACGAAACACCTTATGTTGTTACATACCTAAACGAAAACGGAATTGATGCGGAAGAAATTTTGGTTATATCCCGCAAAATGACACCCGAGGGCAAAAACGAATGCCGAATTAACGGCAAAACTGTTACGCTATCGATGTTGAAAGGCTTGACGGAACTTTTGTGCGACATTTTAGGTCAACACGAACATCAATCACTTTTGCATGTTCCTCAACATATAAATTTGCTTGACAACTTAGGCGGGAACGCTATATCCGAACTTTTGCTTGCTACAAATAACACTTACAAAAATTATACTCTCATAATTTCCGAACTTAAAAGATTAGGCGACGGAGTTGAGCGCGCTAGAAAAATTGATATATTGACTTTTCAAATTGAGGAAATTAAAGGCGCAAACATCGGCATGGACGAAGAAGACGAATTACTTGACAAACGCAAGAGAATTCGCAATATGGAAAAAATCCTGTCTGCTCTTGATGAAAGCGGGCAGTTACTTGACGGATATGAGGGCGACAGCGTTTTGAATAAAACCAAAATAGTTGTGTCAAGGTTGAACAGCATAGCAAGTTTTGACGATAAAATTTCAGGCTTGACTGAAAGATTGGATTCGGCAAGGATTGAAATCAAAGATATTGCAGATGAAGTTTCAAAACTCCGTGAAGAACTGAATTTTGATTCACGCTCAGCCGAAGAAATTGAAGAAAGACTTGAAGTTGTGCGGAATATTAAAAGAAAATACGGCGGAAACTTTGAAGCTATGCAAGAGTTTTATAATATCGCGCAAGCGGAACTTGAAGAACTGCAAAACGCTGACGAGCGCGTTGCAAAACTTGAAGGTCAAAAAATAACCGCTGAAAAGCTACTTTTAACTGCGCTTGTCAAATTGACAAAGGAACGCAAGAGCGTTGCTATACAACTTGAAAACAAAATTACAAAAGAACTTAATGACCTAGGAATGGCAGGAAGCACTTTTAAGGTTGATTTCAAACCGCTTGAGAGTGATGATGAGATTTTACGTCACGCAGGTGCAAACGGCTGTGATAGCGTTGAGTTCCTTATTTCGCCAAATATCGGTGAACCCTTAAAACCTCTAGCAAAGATTATATCGGGGGGAGAAATGTCTCGCTTTATGCTCGCACTAAAAAGCATATTATGCGGAGTTGACCACATACAAACTATGGTTTTTGATGAAATTGATTCGGGAATTTCGGGACATATTGCAGAAGTTGTAGCGAGCAAACTTTGCACAATTTCGCGTGGCTGTCAAGTGCTTGCAGTTACGCATCTTCCGCAACTTGCCGCAATGGCGGATAATCACTACTTGATTGAAAAACACACGGAAAACGGAAAAACTATCACTTCGTTGACGCTTTTATCCGACAGTTTGTCCGAAATTGCAAGGCTAATTGGCGGTTCGGATTATTCAGGATTTGCCCTTCCTCACGCAAAAGAAATGAGAGAGTGGAGTGTAAAATTCAAAGCAAATCTAAAGGAAAAAGTGTAAATCTAAATTAGTATTATTAAAAATTGTTGTTTTAATATTTTGGCAAAATTATGTTTAAGATTACAAATTTGCAAATATTACTTTATTGATTTTAGCAGATATCAATTTATAACAACTATACAATTGTGCAAATACGCAAAAACGAGGGAGTTACCCTCGTTTTTACATGTGCGAGATTAGTCTGTAAGCCGAGTTCTGTCTTAAATGGCCATCTATCTAGGTGTTATGTTGCCATAACACTCAAGCGATTGTCGGACGGGCGGGCAGCCCATTGTCCTTGTTTCTTGCACCGAGTGGGGTTTACATCAACGCTTCGTCGCCGAGCGATGAGTGAGCTCTTACCTCACTTTTTCACCCTTACCTAAAATTAGGCGGTATATCTCTGTTGCACTTTCCTTGAAGTCACCTTCACTGGGAGTTACCCAGCACTCTTGCCCTACGGTGCCCGGACTTTCCTCATCTTGCGATGCGACCATTCGGCTAACTCGCATCATTATATTATCACATTTTGCCCTAAAACACAAGCAAATACAACATATATTGCTTTATTTCATCTATTGATTTTCATAAATACTAATTTTTCTATAATAATTTTACAACCATAACAATTTTCAATTTATCGATTATTTTTTTTAATTTTTAATTGCAAAATACAGTTTATTTGTGTTTCTATCTGTGATTTTTAATTTTTAGCGCTTTAGTGTTCAATTTTTTGTTTCAAAAAGTTGCTTATTGAATAAATCCGATATGCTGTGGCAATGCTTTATTGAGGAATTTTATGGGCAAAATTTTCAATTGGCTGAATTGGTTTTCTTTATGTCAACTAAAACGGAATTTAAGCGACAGATTTTACTATTCTCTTAATGATGAGGAATACGAAAAAGACATAGCGAGGTTTTTTAAGGATAACGAATTGCCTGATCGTAACGGCAACGGCGTGGATATTTCCTATTCAAAAAAGGCGATAGTAAAAGCTTTCCGCGCGATTGAGAAAAAATCGCAAAGCAGTGAAATATCGGACGGCGAGCGGTGGTTATTTGAAAATAACTATTTGTTTAATAATGAATTATCAAAAAAATCATTTAACGATTTTTTTCGTCTTCCTCACATAAAGTGCGAACCACGCATTGTTGCAATAGCGCGCCATATTTTGATTACTAGCGGATTTGAACTAAGTAGTGTGCGTATTGAACAAGCT
>DATESK010000026.1:0-2882 GCA_035270865.1 Clostridia bacterium
AACATATTCAGTAACATTCGTCTTCTTACCGTTCTGCTCATAATTTAGCGATATGTCGTTATCTCGGTTGTATGTAGTAAATTGTTTGTACATTCTGTCGCTTGCTTCCATTCCTGTGTCTTCCCCAAAGTCGGCTAAGACCTTGTAACCTTGCTTTATGCAACCACTTATAATTTGACTTGCTAGCGTTGTTTTTCCGTTATCTGTTGATGATGTTATTAGTGTTAATCTGTCAAGTATTCCGCCGTTTGTTAGGTAATTTAATTGTGAGAATGGAAACAATATTCTTTCTGCTAATTCCGCCCTATATGGCACAATCCCTATGTCATAAATTCTGCTTTTCTTTTCTTCCGCCATTATCTGCACCTCGCTTTTCCGTTACTGTCTGTAAAGTTCGCATTTAACCAAGTGCTAAAGTGTGGCATAAATTCAAACTCTCGCCCGTGTTCGCCCTCACTTCCCCACACTTCTATTTGGTTCTTCAATGTTAAATAAATTTTGTTCGCAATCTTCTTTGCTTCTTCTTCGCTTAATCCGTTCAATTTATAACCGTATGTTTTAAGTGATTGAACCTTATTCACTTTCCGTGGGTACATCTCCCAAGTTTTAGCAAAAAATGTAATAATTTCAGCTTCGGATATTTTTTTGACTGTTTTTAGGTTTCCGCTTGTCGTACTTGCTTTTGTTCCGTTATCCGATTGTTGTTTTACCGTTTCCTTTTTTTCGCCTGCCGAACTTTCTTTTTGCTCGTTACTAAGTGCGGTTGTTGCTATAAACGATGTATCTTTGTTTTCGACCTCTGCACCTATAACCGCAGAACTCCCAAGTTCTTTGTTGGTATTAGCACCGTCAGGTGCGGAAAAGTCTTTTTCTTGCTCTATATCTATATCTAGTTCTTTATCTTTATCTATATCTGTTGCGTTACCGTAACGGTCTTGTAACGCTTGTGTAACGCTTTTTGCGTTACATTCAATCTTCTTCCTGTGTGTCTGTACTCTCGCCCTCGTTTGCTCACGGATTGTTTCTAGCTTTTCCGCATTTTGATGCTTTTCCCAATTTGTGAGGTAAATTTTGTTTTCGATAATCTCAACCATTTCTATATTTTCAAAAACCGCTAAAGCACTCCGTATTACTTTAATATCCCGATTAAATATTGATGCTAGCATCTCGTCCGTGTACGCAATCCTATCAGTCATCATCAGCAGACCGCCACTATTGCTTTTGCCCGATAAACATAATAATTTGAACCAAATAACGATGATTTCATTGCCGTTAGGCATTGTTTCAATAAACCGTATTTTTTCATCATCAAAAATATCTGTAACAATTTTTATCCACTTTACTTCAGCCATGCTTACACCATCTTTTCCTTTTGTTTTTCGTAAAACTTTATTAACGGTATCTTGCGTTCTTCAAGCTCCTTTTGCCTGCTGTCAATTTCTTTCCACGAATGCATAACCGCATCAATGTCTTCTGCAGACTTAGCTATCCGATAACCTCTGGTATTGCTCACGGCTATTACAGGTGCGCGTTTTGAAACAATACTTATCATCTCTCGTGCTGTCCGTTCACCTACTCCAAAATATGCCATAATTTCCGCTTTCTTGTAATTGCGCTCTTGAAGCATTATGTAAAGCTCATTTAACCGCCCTCTAGTTTTTTCTCCCATTTCAGGTTTTTTGATTTCCATATGTACCTCCTCTATTCAGTAGCTTCAATTCCTAAAAGCTTTAAAACCTTTTGCCAAGCCGTGGCTTTTGTTGCAAATTCAAACTTGATTTCACAGCCGTATCTATTAGGCTCGCTCATTGTTTTCATCGCTTTCATTAACGTATCGCCCTTGACTTTGGTGTAAGGTTGCCCTTTTTTTGCGCCGTATTTGTAAACTTCGCTTTTCCATTTGCAAACTTCGTCGATTTTTGTTATATGTGGGTGAACAACAAGAAAAGTCAATTTGCCGCCATATTCCGCACACTTTTCTATTTCTCGCCTTAATCTGTTGTGGTCTCCCGAGCAGATATTGCCTGCAAGCTCCTGTAAGCCATTGTGTGCGCTCTTAATGTCAACTGCGTTTAATATGTCGTCTGCTGTCGCAATGTCGCCAAATGGAAGCTTAGTGCGGTCTGTGGCAAACCCAAAATTTGTCAATGGTTCAGAAATAAATGTGTCTTTTTGATTTCTCGTGTCGAATAGAATCATAAGTTCCTCCTATAAATAATTTTTGCAAAACACTTCCATGAATTTATCGTGTCCGTAAACTTCCTCAAATCTCTTTTGACAATCTCTCTTTAGTCTTAAATCAAAATCGTGGTTTGCATGTACAGCCATATCGCTTTGGTTGTGCATCTCTCCTGTCAGCCACACCCAGCAACCCCACTCGTCAGATTTCTTTCTTTTTGCTGTGCCGTAAAAAATGTGGTGCTTGTGTAAATTTCTTTGTGAGCCTGTTATGTAACATTCTTTAATATCTTGCAAAATACTTTTACTCATTTCAATTCTCCGCTTGCCACGCGTTTTTCAATGCTTCGATTTCTTTCGGTGTGCGTGTGTCAATTCCTAGTTGTTTTGCCTCAAAGACCACTCCATCAATAAGTCGCGCCATTTCCGATGTGTTATATTCCGAACTCCCCCGATAACACTTGCACCAAACAAATGTTTGTTCGCTTCCGTTCTTGTCGGTCAATACCGTCTCGCCTGTTTCAACACAAAGGCGGTATTTCTTTTTCTCGTTTTCTAGTTCGGGCTTCCAAATAGGAATGTTTGCGAACGAGCCATAGTCATAGAGTAGTTCTTCATATTTGCTATCGCTGTCTGTTTCTAAAACCTTTGCGATTTCACCTACAAGTTTCCAAAAATATGCATTCGCATCTAGGCTTCGTGGA
>DATESK010000027.1:0-3387 GCA_035270865.1 Clostridia bacterium
AGGTATTACCAATTCATTTTCGTGGTTTATGTAACCGCATTTTCCGCCAATTATAACAACAGCAAGATTCTCCGAGAAACTAAATGCTGTTTCGTACTCAATTGGAATTACTACATTATTTTTGCTGTCAATATAGCCGCACTTTTCGTTAAGTTCAACGCAAGCCAAGCCTTCTTTGAAGTGGAAAACCTCGTCATACATTGGATTGATAACGGTTTTAATTCCGTCAAAAAATCCCCATTTATTACCGCGTTGGATTTTTCTCCATTCCTCAACTGCTAGCGGTGATGTTATGATAGGTTCTTTTACTCTCTTTAGTTGTTCAACTTTTGATTGACTTCCCGCGCGTGTAGATAAAAAATCGACTTTTGAAGCTGGATAAAGTGAAGAAATGTCATTGTTCTCAAATTCAGCATTTGTATTTTTCGCAACTTTTCCTGTTCTGCTCATCTGCTTACCGTCAGATTTTGCTGTTTCTTTGACAATCTTTGTTGTATCTTTTTCAGGTTTTATACCATTATTTTGGTCAATGCGTGTAGTTGCTTTTGCAGGCTCTGCGTCAAGTGCCTTAAAAGTCAAACCGTGCTTTTTTAGCGCGTTCACAATTTCCATAAGCACTCTTTTGTTGAGTGTTTGAATTTTGTACATATCCTTTTCGGTGCGCATGCAAAGTTCGGCGGCATTTTTAATGTTATTTTTCTCGAGCAACGCGGTTGTCAATTCGGACAAAGCCAAATCGGCAATGCTAATTTTCATTGCTTGGGGATCAAGTGCAATTTGTTTTTGCACATTATTTTTTGGTCTACCATTATTGTTTCTGTAAAATTTTCTACCTGCCATATAATTCTCCTTTGCGTATTTTAACACATTATTACCGTCTTACGCAACAATATATTTGTTTTAACCGCAAAATCTTGACTACTTATTGTTTTTTAATGTATAATTGAACAAATTAAAGGAGATTTTATGCGCAAAACAAAGGCTTTAGGCTTAATTTTTCTTATGACATTATGCTCACTAATTTGCGTGAGTAATGTCACCTTTGCCTATACGCCCGAACCTAATTTTGAGTTGATTTATCCTTTAGAAAACTACTATCAGTTTAGTGAAAATTCGGTTATGTCTGCAAATAATTCTACTGTTGCAATCTTTAATCCAACAAAGCATTCAATAACTGTTTTTTCCGACACAACTTGCATTTTGCCCTGCGACACAGCAAATTCGCTTATACTTTTTGGTAATTATTTATTTGCGGAAAATGCTAACGGCTATGAACAATTTGAACTATCAACAAAAACAAGCCTAGGGCAAGCCGCACTTGACAGCGCGCCTGCAAATTTTAAGTTGTATGCAAACGGAAATATGTTGTTTGCTGTCAATGATTTTGGCGCAATGCAATCGTATGACACAAATTTAACCGCAATCTCATCAGATAACAGTACCGTTTTGCTTGATTCCACACTAGCGGTTAAAGACTCAATGATTTATGCAATTGATTATTCAAATTCTATAAACAAATTTGTTTTGCAATCCCTTGATACTTCATATACTCCTTGCGTTGTCGAAGATGTTTTAGAGCGTGATGAAAACTATACGCACCTTGCAGTTGGCGACTACATTTGCATTGCCTACTCAAGAGAAAATTCAACTACGCTATCCGTCTACACAAGCGGCGGCGCAAGTATGATAACCCAAACACTTAATTTTCAAATTAATACGATGACGGCAAGCGGTAACAGTTTATTTCTTTTAGATGAGCCGACATCTTCCTTATATTGCTATAAATTTGTGCTTGAGGGCGAAAATTTGTCGTTGGTTTTTGAAAAGGCGATAACAAAATCATCAAATGATAATTCGCATTTGTCGTCAGCTTCCGATATAGCAGTAGACGGTAACAAAAAATATGTTGCAGATTACGGCAATAACCGTCTTGTTACCTTGACACAAAATGGCGGAACAACCGAAATTACATCGCTTACACTCACATCTCCGCAAAGTTTGGCACTTTCATCAAACGGTGTCTATGTCGCAACTCAAAATAAAATTGTGTTTGTTTACAATGGCATTATCGTAAACGAATATTCATTAGCTGTTTCCTCACCGATTTTATCTATTGCAAAAACCGATAAAATTTATGCTCTTGCAGGCAATAAAATTTATGTTCTATCAGACTACACATTCAAAGAGTTCAAAACAGTAGAAAACGCTAAAAAAATAGCTGCTTCGTCAAACGGCAATATAATTTACGCGCTAACGAGTACTGGCATAAAAGCATTCACAGAAAATGGTGATGATATAAGCACAGAAATTACCTTTACAGAAAACTACATAGCGGATTTTGACATAGACTATGTCGGCAATCTCTATACTGTGTCAACAAGCGGAAGAATATTTGAGTACACTAGAGGTCTTGCAAGCTATACCTTATCACAAAATATTTCTCTCACCCACGAATTAGTATCAAAAGGCACGCCGACTGCGCTGTCAATAGGCTCTGACGGAAAATTGTATTTTTCATCAGGAGAAAGTTTTGTCGCAAGTGTGTCTTTGTTTACTCCTGCAACCGCGTCAAGTTTTACGCCGACTGTAACACCTCAAATTACCGTTTTAACCGAAATATTCACCGCAAAACTAAACAAGAATTCTTTCTTTTTGCTCGACCCTAAAAACTATGAATATGTTGAATCAATAAATTTTGACAATGTTGTGGTTTGCTTTAGAAATTTGAGCGCTGACTCTAACTTTGTTTATGTTATCCACGGCTCAAAAATCGGATATATATCCTTCCTTGATTTGCTTGAAGTTGCAGAGATGGTTCCCGCAACCGTAAAAGTTAAAACTCTGCATCCAACTTCCAAGATTTATCAATATCCGCTTAACCGCGAAGGAACGCAGACAACTAGTGTGCCAAAGGGAACAGAACTTGAAATCATAGGCGATGTAGCACAATTCTCAAATCCTTTGAAATGGTATAAGGTAAAATACAATATCGACCAAATCGGCTATATTTTTGTTACAGATGTAACTGACAGCAACGATGCCGTACTGACCTCAGGCAGTCCCGTCTATGGCAAAGCTAAAGCATCAAGAATCGGTGAACTCGTTTCAATCTATGCCCTGCCCGACTCATTGTCAAGCGTACTTGAAATGGTGACTGACGGCACAGAGCTTCAAGTTCTTGATGACTCAACTTATGAGGGTTTCACAAAAGTTAAAAGCGGAAGCATTGTTGGATATGTAAAATCAAGCGAAATTAAAATCGGCGGTCTTACGCACGCGCAAATTATTGCGCTAATTTTAGTTTGCGTAACCGCAGTCGTTGCAGTAATCATTTTCTTCATAACAAATAAACTTAGAAAACAAGCAGAATAATTATATAAAGTCTGT